>JAOFXR010000079.1 GCA_028047635.1 Verrucomicrobiales bacterium | reverse complement strand
GAATCACCCCTCTTCCCCCGGTCATCGGAGGCGCAGGTGGAATTATTCCGATCACGGTTATCCCTCCCATTATTCCGACCATACCGAATATTGGCGGAGAGGGCGGCGGCGCGGGAGGAGGCGGCCCTGTTCCACCAGTGACTCCTCCGGTCACCATTCCTACGACACCTCTTCCTCCCACAAATCCTCCAGAGGAACCGGGAAAAGATCCTCGGCTCAAAACGCTCATCTGCACCACCAGGACGGTTCAGCGTGGCCAGACGATTGAGTCACTCGCCCAGTCTTCCGGCGCTTCGCCAAACGATATCAGAGAAATCAATGGCATCACTTCAATACGGCCGGGACAAACGATCCGCTTACCAATTCGACTTCCGACCCCCTGTTGCGAATAAACTAGCTGTGGTAACGATCAGCGGCCGCCGCTAATTCACGTCGCACCCGCTCCCGCAATTCCACCGGTTCGATCGCCTCGGCCTGAGCCCCGAATCCGAGGACCCACCGCACGACATCTTCGAGCGCATTCAGCTGCATCGTAATTTCGATGACACTGCCGTCTTCTTCAATGTTTACGATTTCCTGACTCGGATGCCAACGACGTTCGGCAACTACTCTCGCCGCAAACCCACTAAAGCGAATCCGAACCGCCAACGCCTCGTTGCCCGAATTATCGCCTGACCAAACACCAAAACTTCCGGCGAAGTGATCTTCCAATTTAAAATCTCTCGAACGAACAAACCGCTTCGAAGTTAAGTGCACACTCTTCATGCGCTGAACCGCAAAAGTTCGTCGTGCACCTCTCCCTATATCGTGCCCAATGATGTACCACCCTCCATCAATCTCGACGAGATGATAAGGCTGCAACTGACGCTTCATCGATTCGGTGTCCTGCAATTTCTGATATTCAAAATGAAGTTCACGACTCTCCAGCACCGCTTTGGCGAGACGATTGAACACAAAGACATCATGCTCGGTCATCCCCATCGACTTCACCGAGAAAGCCTGATCGACATCCGACCAGGGAATCGTGACCTGCTCGCTCATTCCCGCCTGAAGCCTTTGAAAGCTGCTCCGCAAATTAGCCTCAAGGGAAGAGCCTTTCAGTGGGTTTAATGCATTTCGAGCAAGGATAAGGGCGACCAGATCGTCTGCCGTGGTTTTCAAAAAAGGGAATTCGTTCACCGGCCTCGTATACGCGTAGCCGTGGGACTGATCGATATACGCGATGGGCATATCGAGTTCATCCCGCATGAAATTAATATCCCGTTGAATCGTCTTACGATTCACTTCGAGCTCACGGGCAATCGTGCTGCAATTAGGGTGATCGCCACGGCTCACCATCTCATGGATTCGCAGAACCCGCTCAAGCGGGCGGCGCGTTCCCTCTGCCTTTTTATTGGTGCCCTCTGCCATCCCCATACTTAGGAAAACGCGATCGAAACGAGCTTTACGGGTGTCGCAACTGACTCGCTTTCAACAAAAAGTCACCGTGCTCTTCTCCATCGATATCAATCGCTCGAAATCGAACCTGGGGATCTTCTGTCGTAGTGTCGAACTCCATGAGCCCGAATGAGCATTTCTCATTATACCCCCACACGAGACCGTCCGTTTGAACGACGCTGTGAACGTGCTTATTTGTAAGTCGTGAACTCTCAAACTCATATAAAGTGTATCCGTTAGGGCGCTCTGTTTTTCTCAAATCCGTGCGATGCCGATCCGCACAAACCAGAAAGACGCCATCGATACGATCTGTTTCAAGATGCGTAAAAATCTCCTCACGCTCCTCTGGGTATCCATCCCACGGATCGCGACTCCCAGGCTTAATATTCGGAGTAAACGGTACTGGCGAAACGATCACTTTGAAAATCGCGTCTGACTTAGCAAGCGCCTCGAGCAGCCATTTTTTCTGAACCGGCCCCAGCATGCTTCCCCCCTTGAGATCACGGTAGTAACGACCATCAAGCATAAAGAACTGCACATCACCGATCACAAAATCATACCAGCACCCCGGCTGCGCATCACCTCCGCCATAGCCGGGATTCGCCCAGTTTTGGCGGAAGGTATTCCACACTTTTCGTTTCCAGGCCGGCTTTTCAATTTGCGGACCCGGCACACAATCGTTGTCGCCAAAATCATGATCGTCATAGATCGAATACACAGGAACCTCACGAATGAAACGTCGCCATTCAGGACGGCTCTGACGCCGGCTGTAGCAGTAATAATGTGTCTGGAGAAATTCCGGCTGATCAATGTAAACGTTATCCCCCAGCATCAACATCGCATCCGGCTCGAACCCGCCAATCGTGTCCCACATGTATTCCCACTCGGGCACAAACCCCGCGCCGCCACCGAAAGCGACTTTGAATGGGGAGGAATCACCCGGCTTCGCTCTCGTCCGAAAGACCGCGGTATCACTGTCTCCTATTAACAGATTATTTTTACGGGTGGGAATGCAACGGTATTCCGTATCGGGCTCCAATCCGTCGATCTGGAAAACACCAGTGAAGTCGCTCTCTTCGGAAAAGGTGACTGGCTTCCCGGTATGAACCGGATCCTGTCCGTCCTTTTTTACGAGCAGGTAGAGAATTTCCGGTCCTTTCGTCCGCGCCCAAATCTTCGCACTGTTGTGAGTGACATCGCCGACCATAGGCCCGTGAATAATCACCCCCACCTCAGCAATACCAGGCAGCTCATCAAATTGCGGATCCTCCCTCAATTTTGCCGTTAAATTCTGTGGGCCCGCGAAAAAGCGGCTCGCGGGAACGCCTTTCTCCAGAGCGGTTCGAGCGACCTTCATCGCATCATCAACCTCGTCTTCGGCGAGGAGCTTCAGCATTCCGACGAAAAGACTCTCCGCTTCACCGGCATCCACCTTTGGATTGAGGAAGGCCTTTGCAAATTCTTTCTCGTCTCCCTTCGCCAGCGCAATCATCGCATTGCGTTGCGTATCATGCTGTGAATGGCCCTCCAACGCCCAAAACAGCGCTACGAGGAGAATCAAAAAAGGGCGATAAGAAAACGTTTTGAACCGCATCCGGAAACTCTTATTCGGAGTCAAAACAATGCCAATTGAATATTTATCCTATCTCCGGCAATCATTCGTTGAAAAATCTCGTTCTACCGACTTGATTCCCTCAAATTTCCACGTAATAGTCCCCTTCCGTGTAACTCCATGGTGTAACGGTAGCACATCACATTTTGGTTGTGATTGTCAAGGTTCGAATCCTTGTGGGGTTGCCACTTCTCTGACTACGTCGGTCAGGTTCCCAGATCCTGTAAATGAAGGAATCAAGCCTCTTCCGCACGCTCCTCATTCTCGGAAGGATCTCCAATCTCCCCACGATCTGGACCAATGTCGCTGTCGGCTGGTTCATTTCAGGCGGCGGTTGGTCCGTTGAGCTGCTTTGGATACTCGCCGGAATGAGCCTGCTCTACCTCGCAGGCATGACGCTGAACGATGCCTTCGACGCCGGATGGGACCGAAAGAACGCACCGGATCGCCCTATCGCGGCGGGACACATTTCACTCAAAGCCGTCTGGGCCGTCGGCACCCTGCAAATGATAGGCGGTGCCGTTCTACTCGCTCAATTCACGAATATTCACCCCGCCCTCATCGGAGGCCTGATTTTTGCGATCCTCCTCTACAACTGGTTACACAAACATTGGGCCGGCTCTGTCATCATCATGGGCATTTGCCGCGCCCTCGTTTACCTGGGAGCCGGCAGCGCCGTGATCCGCCAGCCCACAGGGCTCGCCTTGCCTGAGCCCCTCTATATCGTTGCCTTCGGGGTGATTCTATACATTGCCGGGCTGACCCTCGCAGCGCGCTCCGAACATCTCAAAAGCCCGAAAGGCCTTCCTTTTGGAAACCGAATCATGCTGATGATTCCGGTTTTGTTTCCCCTCTTTGGATCACGCCTGCTTTCTTCCTACTCGAATCCGGTCAAGATCGCGCTCATCGTGGTCGGGATCTTTGGCGTCTGGTCATGGCTCGTCATCATGCTGAAGGCCCTGCGGGAAAAGGTTCCCAAAGGAATTGCCTACGCCATCGCCGGAATCGCTTTCTACGATGCGGGCATTATCGCGTTCGCAGACTGGCGGGCAGCGATTGCGTGCCTCGCGTGCTTCGGACTGACCTTGATCGCCCAGCGCTACATTCCGGCAACGTAGGTCTGGACGGAAATTCTTTGCACCGTTAGATTGTGAGCATGCACGTTATTGTCTCCATCATTGGTCCGGATCGAAAAGGACTTGTCGAGAATCTTGCCTCGGTGGTTAGCCATGCGTCAGGCAATTGGGAAGGCAGTCGGATGATTCGGTTGGCAGGACAATTCTCAGGCATGGTTCAGGTCGCCTTGCCTTCTGAATCGATGGATGAACTGGAGGCAGCGCTTTCTCAGCTCGAGGAAATTGGGCTCAAAACGTCAGTGGTTCGCGCCAACGAAACGGCACCATCCCTGATTGATGCCACGAGGACGGTTCTACTCGAAGTCGTCGGCAGCGATCGCCAGGGTATTGTGAGTGAGATTTCAAAAACACTCGCCTCAGAGGGAGCGAGCATAGTAGAACTCGCGACCGATTGCACCGATGCCCCCATGTCAGGAGAACGACTTTTCAAAACCCACGCTCGAATCGAAATCCCACCGGAAGCCGGCGTCAGCGTCTTACGTGAACTCATCGAATCCATATCCGATGACCTCATGGTTGAGATGGATGTGGAGTAAGGCAGAAGTAGCTGGACCTCCGCCTCAAAATAGGTGTAAGCAAAAAGGCGCTGGACCGGATGTGGCACGGTTTTGTAAACCGTTTCGAAGCCCACCAGAGCAATGGCCGCCGCGGATAGGCTCTGCAACGGTCTACAAAACCGTGCCACGTTTGCTCCGCAAATAACTTTTGCGCCTCGACCTTAAAAAGGCTCAGGTCTCTCCCCGTCATCGTCTACGGGAAGCGGAATCGGCAATCCATCTCCGGCGACTGACATCTGTTGAGGCACTTCTTCCGGAGCCGCCTGAACCTCAGGAACTTCTTCCCTCTCCGGTTCCGCCTGCTCAACCGGTGCCGCGTCCGGCTCTGGCTCGGGTTCAGGCGAAGCCATTTCTGCCACGACTTCTTCATGCACCGGAGCATCCCTGAGCGAAGCATCCATTTTCGCCAAAGGGGCAATGAGCCTCCCCGGCAGCGGACGGACGCGGTCATACACATTTTTGCCGAGCTCTCCCGCGACTTGATACCCCCGCTCAAACATTTCCATTTTCGCGTCGAGGTTATCAATGTAATGCAGCGCCTGAGCCTCAGGCGTTTTCGGCACCACCGGCGATCCGAATTCCAGCTCACCGTGATGCGAGACTATGAGATGCAATAAATGCAATCGAACGCGATCCGAGTCCGGCTCCATCGTTTCCCAGCTTGCGCTATCCGGGCTGTCACTCACGAACTCCCGCCAAAGCTTGTTCACGATTTCCATCCCGAGCGGAATGTGACCAATCAGTTCACTCACCTCAGTGTAGGGCATTGAAAAACCTTTCGCGGTGTAGGCGTTCTCCCACAATTTTCCGACATCGTGAAACAGCACCCCCGCGACGAGTAAATCGCAATTCAGCATCGGATACGCTTCACAAATCTGAACCGCACTTCGCATCATTTGAGCGACGTGTTCGACAAGGCCACCGCGTCTTGCATGATGATAATTACGTGCCGCACCGGTTCGTTTGAAACGTTCTGCATAGCGATTCAAAAAGGATCGACACAAAAGACCAAGCCGGGGATCGGTGATGTTCGCCACCGCTCCTTCAATGAACGCAAAATCCGCCGCTTGTTTTTCCCGAAGTTCTGCTGAACCGGCAAGAACACCGGCCGTCTCCTCCTCGCTCAGCGCACGCGCCGTCCAGGTCTTGCCATCGACAGATCGTCCATCATTCGCGAGCCCGAATTCACCCGAGACTTCGTAAAATGATCGCGCCTGCATCTGAGCGCACGAATCGAACATCGGAGCATTATTCCACACGCGGAGAACGAGGCTTTCCTCCGCATCCGAGAACGTAAGCTCGTAAAAAGGATTGCCCGTCTTCGTTGTTTTTTTCAACGAACGCTCAAGCTGCGCGTGATACCGCACCATTTCGGCGATAGGTCCGGCTTGCTGTTTCAGCTCGCGAATCGTGATGATTTCCATGCCATCACGCTAGCGCGATGGCCTCATCGTCGCGAGAAAAAGATGATCAAGTTTCAACGCCAGGAGCGCAAACCGAGATGCTGCCACAACTCGTCACTTTTAATCAAAAGGTAAACGAGATAGGTCACGAGCACGAGTGATCCGGAAATCGTGGCAGGAGAAAGCGATCCTTCAGCCGCCAGTTTCCAGGCAAGCATCGAGCTGAAACCAAACGCCCCGGAGAGAAAAAAGCTTCGTTTACGCCTCGACTGATTGGGAGAAAATGACAAACGACCCGAGAGCAGGAAGCCCAACCCAGCGCTGAAGGCTATTAACAAAAATGGAAGCGAAGACGAACCGGCAAAAAAACAAAGCGCGCCGACAAATAACGGAATAGTGAGAAGGTCAGCAGCGGAGGCAAACCTACCCGCTCTCACCCATTCACGTCGCAACCGAAGCAAGCCAACACTGATTGCCACGCCGCAGGCGATACTCACGAGGGGAAGCACCAACGACTGATGACTGAAGCCACGATACACAAACTGATGAGCGCTCACCATGAGCAACATCAGGGAAAGGAAAATCAGATTGAAGCCTAGGGTAACGCGGAACGATTTTTCCCGGCTGAGTCGCTTCATCGAAAACTGGCGTCGACGGAGAAACAGACTTCCTCCACTCGCGGTTGCCTGCGGGGTGGAATCGACCCGCTTGCGAAGAAAAATCGTGCTGCCCGAATAGGAATCAGCAAGCCGCTCACGATCAACGACCGCTTCCCGGGAATCCGGAAACTGGACACGAACCTGATTGTCTTCACAAAATTCTTTGAGAATCACAAAACGCTCTCCCCCTTCGAGCTCAAGAATGGCAGGAAGACCGTTCTCAGTAATATCCTCAATTTTCACGCGGCGACGGGTCGCACGAAGATGATTCGAACTCGCTCCTTTACCCCAGGGAATTTTGGTGCCGCTTTTTTCCATTCCTTCAAATTCAGCGACTCCGTTTCGACTG
>JAOFXR010000078.1 GCA_028047635.1 Verrucomicrobiales bacterium | reverse complement strand
AGGTCGATTCCATCTCCGATGTCGTCGAAACCGTCGAGATCGCTGCTAATCAGCAGCGTGTCTTCCTAAAAAAAGGACAATACGAGATTTTTGGTAAACTGCTTGTCGTGGCGACCGGTGCTTCGAATGCTTTTCTGAAATATCTTGGAGTGGCTCGGGAGATCATCAGCAAAAACACTCATCCACTTTCGGGTTCGATTTGATTCCCGATCCTGACTTCGAGCTGCCTGCTTCTTCCGTCACGATACGAATTTGCAAGGAAGGCGCCGACTACATGAATGTGTTTCCGACTCCTGAGGGTGGCTATCGGGCCAACCTGTTTACCTACTGGAAGGCGAGCGACGCGGTGCAAAAAGAATTTGTAAAAGGAGATTCGACGGCGCTTTTGAAGCGGCTGTCTTCCTTGATGATGAATGCGACAGGATCCTGGACAGTAGGCGATACACTTGAATGTGGAACCGTTAGTGTCATGAAGTCGACTGGTTACCAGCAGCCGGGCTTTGTGCTGATCGGAGATGCCTACGGCCGGATCTGTCCCTGCTGTGGACGTGGAATTAACAAAGTGATTCGCGATGTTCTGACTTTGCATAAAATGGTTCCGGAGTGGATTGCCAACGATGTCGATCTGACTTCTGAAATTCTGGAGAATTACTATCATGATGATACTCGCGAGGTATACGAAGAGTGGTTCTATACGCAGTCTTTGACGCTTCGGGATCGCATCGTCGAAAGCACTCCGAAGCAGCTCTTGCGCAGGATTATTTGTCATCACCTCCCGCCAAGACTGCAGGACCTTTACTGGAAATATCGTGGCAGCAAAAGACGCATTCCCATCGCCCAGTGATCTGCGAAAAACTGAATACTTCCGGAATGTGCGGTGACCTCAAAAAGCGAATGGATGAAAATCTGGAGATCTATGATGAGGTGATCGCGGACTTCGTAAATTTGTATCTGTTTCCCGCCGAGGTGATGTTCTGGATCGCTTTCGGGAGCGGTGGAGTCAGTTCGATGTGCTCGATATCGGGGTCGGGGTTGGCCGGACTGCTTGGGTCTTCAGCCAAAATACTAAATCCTACGAGGCGATCGACTATGCGCCGAAGCGAATCGAATAGTGTAAACTTCTCTGAGGCATCTGACCGGAGATTCGCGGTGGGAGATGCTCGTGAGCTTTCGGGCTATGCGGATGAGTCGTTTGATTTTATTCTATTTTCCTACAATGGCATCGACTACATCGATCCTGAGGGTCGTGAGGCGGCGATGGCGGAGATTAAGCGCGTCCTGAAGCCGCGTGGTTGGTTTTTCTTCTCAAGTCATTCGCTCGATATCTTTCCTTTCAATCCTCCGTTGGCAGAATGGCTTCGCGGGATGCTTAGCCCGTTGGGTCATCTTCTCCGAATTAGGAAGCGTCTCAAACTGAAGTGGCGGAACCGTAGGGTCGATGTCAAAGATGCGAAAGAACGTGGTTGGGCGTGCCTTGTCGATTATGCCGACTCGATGACGACCTACTACATCGATCCTGCACGTCAGCTGGAGCAGCTTGAAGCACTTGGCTACCGGGTGGACGCGACTTGGGACACCAAGGGGCGCTCGCTGGGAAAAGGCAAGGCTAGCGAGGAGTGGATGATTCACTACATCGCTCAGAAAGCTTTGTCGTAGATTTGAGATCGAGATATTCGCAATCACGTGATCGCATCTGCAGCTGATTTTCGATAGTCTGCCTGGATGAATATTACAAGGTGGCTGCTTACTCTTTTGATATCAGCGATACAGCTCACATCGCTGGCCGATGATTGGGTTTTAAAATCTCCCCGTCCTGACATTGCGATCGGGGGAAAGGCGGAGAGTGGCTCGCTTACTTTGACGAGTCCTGACAGAGAAGGGCTCAATGGATTTTGGGAGCGCAGCTTTTCGGTTAAGGATGCTGAGTGGGTTGAGTTTCTCGCAAAGCGTTATGCCACTGGAATCGAACATGAGCGCCGGTCGTGCGTCGTTCGTATCGAATGGGAGGGAGCGTCAGGCGAGGCCGTACCTTCGCCGCATCCGGTAAATGCGGCCTACTTCGGAGATGCGGTTGCTTCAGCGAAGCCTGAATACCCGAAAGATAGGATTTCCGATGGCAATGGTTGGGTTGATGTGTCAGGGCGTTATAAGGTTCCTCAAAAAGCGGCTCGTGCGATTGTGCAACTGCACCTGCGGTGGGCGCCCGGAGGCATCGTGACCTGGAAGGATGTTTCTCTGACACCATCGGATCCGCTTCCTCCGCGAATGGTGACATTGGCAGCAGTTCATACGAATCTTTCAGGGAAAGGACGAAGCGTCGCCGAAAACCGCGAGCTGTTCGTGCCTCTGATCGAGGACGCCGTTTCTCAAGGGGCAGACCTAATCGTTCTTCCTGAATTGCTCACCTGCAAAGGAGTGACTCACGATTACGCCTCTGTGGCCGAATCGATTCCCGGTCCTACGACTGATTTTTTCAGCGCTCTCGCCAAACAACATGACTGCTACCTCGTTGTCGGAATGCCCGAGAAATCAGGGAAACTGGTTTATAATGTTGCGGTGCTTGTTGGACCGGATGGCGAGGTGGTTGGCAAATACCGTAAAGTGACATTACCCCGGGAAGAGATCGCGCGGGGCATTGCTCCGGGTTCAGAGTATCCTGTTTTTGAAACCCGTTTCGGTAAAGTGGGGTTGATGATTTGTTATGATGTGTTTTTTCCGGAGGTCGCGAGGCGTCTAGCGATGAATGGAGCTGAAGTGATCGCGCTCCCGATATGGGGTGGAAATCCTCGTCTCGCTGCGGCCCGCTGCGCGGAAAATGGAATCTACCTCGTCAGCTCCACTTACACCAATCACGAGCAGAACTGGATGAAGTCTGCGATTTGGAATCGGGAGGGAGACCGGATTGAGACAGCAGGTGAGTGGGACAGTGTTGTTGTTCGTGAAGTGGATTTGAATCAACCCAATTACTGGTATGGTCTCGGCGATTTTCAGTCACGAATTGCGCGCGAGGCACCGGTTTGGAAGGCGGAGTAGTTCAGAGTTAGTCTTGTGTTTCAGATGGTCGGTGTTTCAATGTTCGCACCCGTATGAGCAACCAGTCCGCCGATCTTCAGTTATTGATTCAGTCCTATCATCCTCTTGTCGTTGTAGAGACGATGGAAGAGGGGCGTGTCGATAGCCTTCTGAGAAGTATTGGCGAGGGGCTTGGCTTTCCACTGTTTACCTGGTCGGCAACAGAGGGGCTTCGTCGCGATGTTGACGGCGTTTCTCTTAATCGTGCGACGATGGATGCACGTGGTGGATTGCAGTATATTCAGCAATTGGGGATTGAGGCGATTTTTCATCTCAAGGACATGGATCCGTTTCTGAAGGATGCGGAGGTCGCGAGGCAGTTTCGCGATGTCGCGAGCCAGTTCAATAGTTCAAGGTCCTGCATGGTTTTGTCAGGACATTCCGTGGAGTTGCCTTCTGAGATCGCTGCGGTTGCGGTTCATTTTGAATTGGCGTTTCCCACCCTTGCTGAAATTGCCGAGGTGGTTGATCAAACGATTGGTTCGTTGCAACAGCGTGACCAGCTCAATTCGGGCGTCAGTCCGGAGGTTCGGGAGCAGTTGATTCGTTCTTTCTCCGGGATGACGCTCGATCAGGTCCAACAAAGTGTTGCTCGTGCGGCTCTCGATGATGGCGTCGTCAATATCGATGACTGCTGGAAAATTCTTCAAAACAAGGCGGATCAAATTAAGGAGGACAGCGTTCTCGAATA
This sequence comes from Verrucomicrobiales bacterium, assembly GCA_028047635.1. Taxonomy (GTDB): domain Bacteria; phylum Verrucomicrobiota; class Verrucomicrobiia; order Verrucomicrobiales; family DEV007; genus Arctic95D-9. Next base: position 3,525 of record JAOFXR010000078.1, on the reverse strand, counting down.
TTTCCCGGTGCAGAGTGATCTCACGACTCTGGGAGGATTTCAAAACATGAAGCGCTGGCTCGATCGGGCGTCGCTTGGATTCTCAGAAGAAGCTCGCGCGATGAATCTTCAGCCACCGAAGGGGCTCCTGCTCACGGGTGTTCAGGGCTGTGGGAAATCCCTCGCGGCGAAAATGATCGCGCAAAGGTGGCAGGTTCCTTTGCTAAAACTGGACGCGGGCCGCCTTTACAATAAATACATCGGTGAGTCCGAGCGGAATTTTCGCAAAGCGACGAAGCTCGCCGAGTCGCTCGCTCCTGCGGTGCTATGGATTGATGAAATCGAGAAGGCCTTCGGCGGTGGTGGGGGAAGTGAAGATGGAGGAACCAGTTTGCGTTTGTTAGGTTCTTTCCTGACCTGGTTGCAGGAAAAATCGGCATCGGTCTTCGTCGTGGGAACGTCGAATGATCTCTTTTCGCTTCCTCCCGAGTTTTTGCGAAAAGGGCGTTTCGATGAGATTTTTTTCATCGACCTTCCCAACTCCGGTGAGCGATTGGAAATTTTGAGAATCCACCTGATTAAGCGCAAACAGACGCCGGAGCAATTCGATCTTAATGCGCTGGTGGCGGCGTGCGAGGGATACTCCGGGGCTGAAATTGAGCAGGCCGTAATTGCTTCGCTCTATGAGGCACTTTACCAGCGACAGCCTCTCACAACAGAGATGCTCTTGCGTGAAGTTCAAAGCACGGTTCCGCTGTCGGTTTCACGAGCGGAGGATATTCGACGCCTGCGAGAAGTCGCAGGCGAGCGCTTTGTTAGAGCCTCGGACTGAGAGAATCCGGCCGGAAATAAAAAAAGGCTCAACAGGGGCTGACTTGATGTCTCACCCTGTTGAGCCTGATAGTTGATTCGTGTTGGCTTACGCTTTCCAGGGAAGCTTCCATTTCCCGGGAATAGCGACATCGTATTCGCCGTTCTCGTTGGGAAGAACAGAAGGCTCAGCATCGAAAGAGAATTCTTCCGGCATCAGTGAGTAATCAGATTTCACTGCTTCATCCCACTTAACGACCTGGCCGCTATAGGTCGCGAGACGTCCTAACACGGCAGTGAAAGAACTCTTCGCACCGAAGTAGGCGTCGTTCTGCGGCTTGTCGTTGAGGATCGCATCCCAGAGTTTCTCATGCTCAGCATCTTTGGGGTTTTTGCCGCCTGACCGTGGCTTGCGGTAGCTCCACTTGATGTTGCCTTTGAAATCACGAATGATCCCTTTGCCGGGATCCATGATGCCTTCGGTTCCGTAGATTTCTTCTCCCACGTTGCGGGCAGTGCCTTTGATCTGACGGCACTGGCTTTGCATCACGATGCTGTTGTGCTCCGGTCCGTAGTTGTACTCGATGAAGTGTTGGTTGAAAATCTCACCGATCTTGGCCGATTCATCGACTCGTGCTCCCATGCCTTCAGCCGTGGCAGGGTGCCCGCCCATGATGGGATCGCCACTAGCAAACCAGTTGATGACATCGAGATTGTGCACGTGTTGCTCACAAATGTGATCTCCACTGAGCCAGCGGAACTGCTGCCAGTTGCGCATTTGAAATTCCATCTCCGTCCAGCCCGGCTGACGCTCAATTGTCCAGGGGCGAGCACCGTTCCAGTAAGCCTGTCCGGTGATCATTTGTCCGATCGCGCCTTCCTGATATTTTTTGAAAGATTCGAGGTAGGAATCCTGACAATGACGCTGAAGTCCGACGACCACTTTGAGGTTTTTCTGATCAGCAATTTTCGCGGCAGCGATTACCTGGTTGTAGCCATGAGCGTCGACGCAAACCGGCTTTTCCATGAAAACGTTTTTGCCCTGCTCGACCGCATATTCAAAGTGAATCGGGCGAAAGCCGGGAGGGGTTGCGATACATACGACATCTACCTGATCGATGACCTGCTTGTAAGCATCGAAGCCTGCATATTGACGGCTCGCAGGAACATCGAACTGAGCCGATTTCCCCATCTTTTCCAGCTGTGCTTGAATCACGGGGAGACCGGAACCGCGAGGGCCTGTTCCGTCGATTTTGTCGGCAAAGGCATCCGCAACGGCAACAACTTGCGCTCCGTCATGGGCGTTCAGATTCTGAATGATGGCACCGGAATTTCGGCCCCCGCATCCGACCATTCCGACTTTGATTTGATCACTGCCTGCGACCTGAGCACAAAGTTCGATCGGGAGAGAGGAGGCTGCGGTAACGGCAGCTGCAGAGGTGAGAAAATTCCTTCTGGAATGAGGTTTATCTTGGCTAGGGGTGTCAGTCATTGAGTTCTTATACGATTGAAAGGAGAAATCCTTTTCTCAGGATAGCCGTTTTTTGCGGAAAAACGATGAGTATCCTGCTGTGGTGAAGTTGAAGGGTCTAATGAGCGTCCGCATGGCCTGAATGCGATCATCGGTCACCTATGCATGTGGAATTCGGGCACTGTTTTGACCCAAGTTTCGACGGTTTAGTTGATATTTCTTGATGATCTGGAAAAAAATAAAAAAAACTATGGAAAAGATTTCGATTATGAAAACTAAGTCTCATAATGGAGAACATGAAACCACTTTTTCTGATAAAAAAGGCTGTTTTGACAGCAGTGTTGGCGATTTTCGGTATGAGCAGCCTTTGCAGCGCATCGATTTATGATGCCTCAGCGATGGCAAATCGTAATACTCTGAATGTTCTGATTCGCAGAATCCCCATTCCCACTCGTTCGAACGGGACCGAGTTGAGAGAGCTCAGCTCGATTCAGGAGTTGCTCGTTATTCATGAGCAACAAATGAAGGGTGCTGGACTCCCGCCGGTGATGTCAGGCGCGTTTTCGATCAATTACTGCGCGATTATCTCAGCGCTCGTAAACGACGAGATCTCCGAGGATTACGGTCGTGATTTACTTTCGCTTCATCGGCAAATGCTGAAGCGTTCCTACCAATGGGCTTCAAGAGCGAATCGAGATCCCCAGTTTCCAGAGGAAATCGTCAACAATCTTCTCCATTTTCAGAGAGAGATGGCTCAGCGAAAAACACCGGTTTACGAAGTCCCACCGAGTACGAGAACTCCGCTCATCAACGGGTTTCAAGTATGGGTTGGGGAATTGCTTGCCTGGGGATGCGAAGGCGGCGGATTGGCTATCGGTCAGCGGACTCGCATTCAGGTGTCACTCGACCAGCTCGAGTATTTTGAGAATCTTTATAAAAAAGACGGGCGTCTCCTTCCGACAGAGCGTGACAATCTACATGGCCGACTTCTCAGCCTCACTAGCAGGAGGATGGAGCAGTTGATCCGATAGCTGGGAGCTAATCTCCAGAATTCGCGGTAGCTAAATATCTGTGATTTAGCGAGATGCTGAGGTGAAAGGCTCGTGATTACTTCACGGCGCGCTTGTAGTTGCCATCCATCGTGATGCGGAGCCCAAACTCTTTACGACCTTCCGTCTGAGCGGGAAAATCGTCTGACCAGAGGATTTCCCAGTGTGCCTTGCCGCCCATGACCCCACCTTTTCGATAGGTCAGTTGGTATATAT
>JAOFXR010000077.1 GCA_028047635.1 Verrucomicrobiales bacterium | reverse complement strand
GTATCAATGTTCCACCGCTGCTGGAAGACGGGATAGCCATGAGCAAGAAACTGCAGGATTTTGTTTTTGTCTTTGAGAACGAAACGGCCTTCTTTGTTTCGTCTTTCAAATCCGATTAATTCGAGTTCGTCGATGACTTCGTTCTCGCGAAGCTGATCTGCGAGCTGGAGAACGCCTTCGACTTCCCAGACGACTTCCCTTTCCTTTGCTGCGGGAATAGTTTTCTTCCCATAGGCAAAGGCAAGCTCTGCGTCGAGGTAGTTGAGCGAACCCTCGAGTTTGAGCTCCACTGAGATGGCGGGGCGGGCGGTTTCGATGTCGCTCGTTTCGAAGTGACGCTGGAGCTGTTGAAAGGCGTCCCGAAAATTGGAGGCATTGAGGCTCAGGCCTGAAATGAGAACGGGAAGAAATTCGGACGCGAGTCCATGGGCGACCGGTTGAAGTAGATCGTCTCCGTTGAGAGACCAGGCGTTTTTGCCACCGATAAGTGGTTGGGCGGTTTCCGGCCAAATGGGCCGCAGTTTGAAGAGACCGCCCCGTTCGAGTTTGGGACGAAAGGGGAGGTGGGAGATGCGCAGTTGAGTTCTCTTTCCGAGGCTCACTCCATGGTGGCCGGGAATCGCGGCGAGCAAAGTCGAGAATTCGTCGACGTTGATGATCATCATCCCGGGCACGTCTTCCGGCGTGATTTGTTGGAGTGCTCGGTAAAGCGTCGCGTCGGAGGAATCGAAGAAGAACTTCGTCGCGGAGTCAACAGACTTGAGAAGGCGACGGTCACCATCAAGATCGATCTCGACGCCCACATTGATGCGTCCCTTTGCCCAGACATCCGCCAGCTTGGGTGGGAGCACGAGATGCAAGGTGGCTGGAATGGATTCGTCGTCGCCCTGCTCGGTGAGTTTCGGCCAGTCTTGGCTCACCGGAGCCAGCTTCTTTGCCGCAGGTTTCGCTGCGGCACTTTCATCGCCCCATCCGCTCCGTTCGCTTCTTCCGGATCGTTGCGTGGGCTCAATAAATTCCAGTCCCACCGCGAGGGCGTGAGCGCAGATGATTCCATCCCTTCGCGCTCGAAAGCAGGGGCAGTGATTCTCCACATCGATGCGGGAATTAAAAACGACACGCACTTTAAGCGTTTTTCCCTGATCTTTGACATTCCCTTCGAGAACACCTTTGTCAAAAGTGGGACCGCTCACCCGTCCCGCGCTGTGAATGGAGCGGGCTTCTTTCATCTCTTTCCAGCCTCCGGTATCGGAGAGGAATTTTCGGCTCAGGGTAACTGGTTCAGGCATGCTCGGGAAAGGGGTGAGTTTCCCATGCAATTCGCTCAATTTCCAGTCATGAAGAAAAGCTTTGTCGCGCGGTTGTTTTTTGATCCCCGCACTTGTCATCCTTCCACGTCGTGGCAAGTTAGAGGTCTCTGAAAAGCCGGGATGGTGAAATTGGTAGACACGCTTGATTTAGGTTCAAGTGCCGCAAGGTGTGCAGGTTCGAGTCCTGTTCCCGGTATTCTTCAGAAGGTCTTATTTTCCAGTCTGTTCGACCAGGGCTGGAGAAAGGGGGGGCAGGGCATCACTTAGAGACTGATTTGCACGTGTTTTAACTCTCCGTGTGAAGAGGCTGAGACTCCCGACGTCCAGCCTGTCGTTTGAATGACTGAGGAATCTAATCTAAGAGGGTTGAAGCGTCGACCTAACAGGGTTAGAGGAGAGATCCTACCCTGTTCAATGCGACACCTAAGAGGGTTGAAGCGTAATCTTTTTACACGATGGACAATTTAGAAGACCTTTATCAGGAGATTATTTTGAGTCACAACAAGCGCCCCCGAAACGAGGGGGTGCTCGATCCTCATAATCTGGAGGCTGAGGGCTACAATCCACTTTGTGGCGACAAGGTGAATGTGTATGTTCGCCGTGAGGGCGATGTTGTTGAGGCTGTTCAATTCATAGGGGAGCTTTGTGCGATTTCGAAGGCTTCGGCTTCGATCATGACGAAGGAGATCGATGGACTCAGTGGGAAAGATCTCGATGCTAAAATTGAGGAGGTGCTGGAAATGCTTACTTCCAAAGAGGAGCCAGACGTTGATCCTTTTGATTTGGGTGAGTTGTCCGCTTTGCTCGGAGTGAGGAAGTTTCCGGCCCGGGTCAAGTGCGCAACCCTAGCCTGGCACACGCTCGCAGCGGCGCTGCGTGATGAGGGGGCGATTACGACCGAGTAGGTTCGGTGATTACCGAAAACAAAAAACACCACCGGCTCGAATACGAGCGGTGGTACTTCTGCGTTGTTGTTGTTGTTAGAAATGGTTAGTCGAGGCGATAAGGATCGGTGTTGAAGATCGCGGAAGCGTTGTTGACTTCAAATCCTCCTGCTCCGGCAGCGATGGTGTCACCGGTTGCGAAGACTGAATTACCGCCGTCTCCAGGTGCTGCTGCCGGTCCGTCCCAGTTTACGACGTTGTCCTGACCGCTGATCGCGATGCTGGCCCCGGCCCCGTCTTCATAGACACGGAATCCGTGTTGAGCATCGGTGTTTCCGGCTCCTGTTCCACGAGCGAGTGGGGTCGTTTCGGCGATGCGGTTTTCAGATACGTTGGTAGTTACGATAGTTGCGTTGTCGTCTGCAAAGAATCCGATTCCAGCACCAGTGCTTGCATTGTCTGCTGGATCGATCAGGCGATTGAGACCATCGACACGGTTACCTCGCATGCTGTTGACGCGGATAGTAGAGTCGTTGGTCGCTTCATAAACGATTCCTGCAAAATTAGGATTTTCGACGGTGTTGTTATCCATCTGGGTGACGGAAATCTCTGCATCGTTGACTGACCGCACGTAGATCCCAACTCCCGTAGTGTTTCTGACGGTGTTGTTGGCCACGTCGAGAGTAAGATTACTTCCAGATGCTCCGTTTAGAACTGTGATTCCATGTGCTGCAGGTCCTGCGCCACTGAGGTCAATAATGTTCTCGGTGATGGAGATGCTGCCGTTAGTAGTGGTGAGGGTTCCTGCGTCGATTCCTGATCCGGCAACTCCGCTGATGATGTTGCAGTTAATATTAAGGGTATCGTTGTTAAGGGCAGAGATTCCATTGTCATTGGCGTTGCCTCCGGTGATATCGAATCCACTGACCTGGCCGTAGGCGAGGTTGTTGAGCTCAAATCCATCTACGACTTGAGCTCGTGCTGTATTGCCTCCGAAAGATTTCGCTTCGCAGCCCTCGATTCCTTTGAAGCTGGAGTAGTAGCTTACGCTGGTGACTCCTGCTCCTGCTCCGAATCCTGCTTCGACGATTTCGGTGTAAGCGGATCCGGTTCCTCCCTGGACGTAAACGTTCCGACTCTACCGAGGCTTGCGACCAGTGCAGCGGTTCCGCCTTGAATGGTATCAACAGGTGCTTCGGCGGTTCCGTTACCAACGGCAGTTCCTGCCTCGATTCCGTTTCCGACTGCGGCTCCATTGTTCACGAAAACCACGTTATCGAGAAGGACTTTGGTTCCCTCAGTCGTATTCACCACTGTTTCGGAGACTTCCTGAGTCACGATTCGAGCGCTGAGATCTTCAGTGAACTCTGAGCGCTCAAGAACAGGGCGATTCATGCGGGGAGCGTTTGCATACATGCGGCTCGCAAGGTAGTCGGACCGGGGAGCGGGGACGCTGATCACTGCCGGGATCATGAGCCAATTAGCAAACGGGTCGAAGAGGGTTTCAGAGCCGATTCCGGTCGCCAGTTCAAATCCGGTTGAGATGAGAGGAATAATAACGCCCCCGAGGAGAAAGAAGAATTTTTTCATGTTCCCAAAGTGCGCCTCCTCTGTGAACGGGTGATGAACCTTGTGTGAAAAGTTCGCGAAATGGAGGCAACAGGGGAGCGCTTGCCCTCGGGAAAGATCTCTGAGCCTCTCCAGGGCAAGTAAGGTTCAGCCAAGAAGTTTAAGATCATCGATGCAGCGATGAATGAGTCGACTGACGAGTCAGACTGGGTCCCGGCGCTGCGTATCGTGGAATTGTCGAGTGTGCTGCCCTTCGGCGAGGTGCATCTGCCGATCACTTTTTCACTCTCAAATATGCTCAGGGAACAATTGGATGTTCGCGATGGTGCGGTATTTTTTCATGAGAACTTTGATCGTTTCGATAGTCCTCTCACTTTCGAGGTGATCTTGAATTTCCTCCGCGACCTCGTCAAAAGTTTGAGGGCGCTCTTCCTGTCGGTCTAATATCTCAACGATGTACCAACCGATTTTGGTTTGAAAGGGGGGGCTCAGCTCGCCTTTTTTGAGCTGAAAAACGGGTTTCGTGAATTCGTCGGGGAGACGATCGGCGGCGAGCCAGTTGATATCACCGCCACGTTTTTTGCTGCGTTCGTCCTCAGAATATTGTTTGGCGAGCTCTGAAAAATCAGCGTCTTCCACGGTGAGCCGGGCGTGAAGGTCGCGGATTAAGGTTTCCTTCGAATCGTCTTCCACTTCGACCGTGCTGAGGAATATCTGACGGGCGTGGACTTTGACAGGCTCGATAAAATCCTCATCGCCCTCGTGATTGGCATCAAACCAGGCGCGGACCTCCTCATCGGTGACCTTAACTGCGGGGAGGATTCTCTTTTCGAGCCAGCGCTTGCGGCTCCAGACTCGCGTGAGTTCTTCGTCGAGTTCTGCTTCCGTGAGCCCCTGGGCTTCGAGGCGGCCTGCCATTTCGTCCTCCGTTGCGAATTGCGATTTCCACGAGGTAATGTAGCGCTCAATCTCTTCCGTTGGTGCAGTGAAATTCTCACCATCCGCGTAGTGGCGAACAAGTGTTTCATTGATGAGCTGTTGCAGGACAGCGCGTCGAATCATCTGGAGATTTTTCTCCGGTATTTCGTCACCGTGTTTTCCCCGTTGGTAGAGATGACGAAAGGTCGCAAGGTCAAGCTGGCCGCCGGTAATGGGTTCCAGATTCACAATCGCCACCCACCGGTTCTCAATCGCGGCTTTAATCGTGACGTCGCGCCTGCTTTGGTAGGCCTGTCTCAAAGGGCCTCCGCACCATTTGAGATCGATGAGGAGATAAAGGATAAAGACCAGGTAAAGGACAATCCGCCAGGGGAAGTTCTTCATGACTTGGTCAGATCAACGCGTTTCGATCAGGCAACGACTTATGCGGCTGGAGTTTTGGCGACGGGTTTCAGGCCGAGATTGGCGTAGATTTCGCGGGTCGCGTAAGATTTGTTCAGCGTGTAGAAATGGATTCCGGCCACGTTGTTCTCGAGCAAATCGGAGCACTGCTGGGTCGCATAGTGGATTCCCACTTTCTCAATGGCATCGGCGTCGTCGCCTCCGCGTTTGAGCGCGCGAAGAAGTTTAGCAGGATAGCGGGCTCCTGCGGCGAGGTCCGCCATGCGTGCCATTCCTTTCGTCGAAGTCACCGGCATGATCCCTGCGACGATAGGAATGTTGATCCCGGCCAATTCGCAACGATCGCGAAAGTCGTGGAAGTCGTCATTGCTGAAGAAAAGCTGGGTCACGATATAGTCGGCGCCTTCATCCACTTTCGCCTTCAAGTAATTCATCTCCTTGACCCGGTTCGGGGTGGCGGGATGACCTTCGGGAAAGCCGGCAACGCCGATTCCAAATCCGCGTGAATCGGGATGGGCATTGAAGTGACGAATGTAACGAACGAGATCGCCCGCCTGTTGGAAGGCATCGTCAGCCCGGTTGTAGCCAGTCAGATTTTGAGGCGGGTCGCCTCCAAGTGCGAGGATATTGCTGACGCCTTCCTCGGCGTAACGGGCGATAATGGCTTCGATGTCACTCTCCTGATGGCACACGCAGGTGAGGTGGGGAACGGGATCGAGCGTGGTGTTGTTCTTGATCCGGGCAACGAGATCGTTAGTGAGGTCACGCGTCGTGCCGCCCGCTCCGTAGGTCACACTCACAAAGTCGGGGGCGTAAGCCTCCAGCTCAGTGATGGTTGTGTATAGAGCCTCGGAGGCTGCCTCCGTCTTGGGAGGGAAAAATTCGAATGAGAGAGTTGGTTTACCTTTCCCAATGATGTCGTTGATATGCATGCCGCGCGCAGTGTCGCACGAATCTGACTTCAAGCACTGATTTTTGCGACCGAAATAGAGGATGCCAATCTCGGTGTAATTTCAGGGCCGTCGTCTCCAATGGTGTCGGTAGGACAGCCATCGAACGCTTCTTCGCACAATTCGACTTCTTCCGGGGTGACCGGTTGTTTTTTGACGTAGGAGTAGCCTCCTTTGTCCTGACGGGTGAAAAAATCAGGAGCCACCTGCCGGCACTGGTCGCAATCGATGCACGTGTCATCGACGTAAAATCGTCCCGGGGCGTTTTCTTCGTATCGGTCTTGGTATTCTGCCATAATGAGGTGGCAGATAGTTACGGACCGATCGAAAAATTCTTTCGTTATTTTTTCTTTTTCTTCTGCGGCTTCCCGTTTGGCCAGTGGATTTTCTCCAGTGCGGCATATTCCTCATCAGTCAGCATTCCGGAGGGGCGATTCCCAGCTCCCTCTGATTTTGTGAGCCTGTCACCGAGCTCTGCTCGCGCCGCTTCGGCGTGTTTCATGAGCGCGGCTACTTTTTCCGGATAATCCTTCGCCACGTCGTTGGTCTCAGAGGAATCGAGGGCGAGGTGGTAAAGTTCCATTTCCGTTTTGAGGTTGTCATATTTCACGGGAAGACCGCCATCGCCTTGGAGTCCTTCGGGAACGGTGCGGTAGGTATGAGGCAGAATCAGTTTCCATTCGCCGCTTTGCACTGCCTGCAGCTCGTTCGATTTGTAGTAAAACCAGTAGGCGTCGTGAGGGTTTTCAGCGCCTTCTTCTCCGGCAAGAATGGGCCAGATGTCTTTGCCGTCGATTTTCCGCTCGGGGAGGTCTGCGTCGATCAGCTTGGCGATTGTCGGGAGGAGGTCGATGTTCATCGCCGGTGTTTTGCAAACCGTGCCGGCGGGGATCTTTCCCGGCCAGCGCATCACGCAGGGCTCGCGAACACCGCCTTCCCAGACGGTGCCTTTTCCTTCGCGGAACTCGCCACTCGAACCCGCGTTCGTTCCGTAGGAAAGCCACGGGCCATTATCACTCGTGAAAATGACGAGCGTATTTTCGTCGAGTCCGTTCGTCGTGATTGCATTGAGGATTTCTCCCACGGACCAGTCGATTTCGGCAATGACATCGCCGTAGATGCCGTTCTCCGTCGTGCCGGCGAATCGATCGCTCACGTAGAGGGGAACGTGCGGTTGTGGATGGGGGACGTAGAGAAAAAATGGATTGGTTCGATTTCGGTTGATGAAATCGACCGCTTTCGTCGTGAGCCAGGTCGTCATCATTTTTTGATCGTGCTCATCGGCGGATCGAAGTCGCTCAGTCCCGTCGAAAAGGGGAAGTGGAGGGAAGTGATTCGCCGTGGGGTGCTGAGGCCACATGTCATTGGAGTAGGGGATGCCGAAATACTCATCGAAGCCATGGTTCGTCGGGAGGAACTTTTCGTGATCACCGAGGTGCCATTTTCCAAACATGCCCGTGGCATAGTCCTTGGACTTGAAGATTTCGGGGAGAAGTGTTTCCTCCGGGTTGATGCCAATGCGGCTGCCGGGCCCAAGCGCTCCGTTGATTCCGACGCGGTTCGAGTAGCAACCCGTGAGAAGTCCAGTCCGTGAGGCGGAGCAAACCGGCTGAGAAGCATACCACTGGGTGAAAAGTCGACCTTCCTCCGCCATCCGGTCGATGTTTGGCGTTTCGTAGCCGACCGCTCCGTTCGGTCCGATGTCGCCAAATCCCTGATCATCGGTGAAAATAATCACGACATTGGGTGGGCGTTCTTCGGATTGCGCATTCAAGCCATATACGGCAAATGCTGTGACTAAAAGGAGGATGAATTTGGTCATAGGATAAGTTGGAAAACGTCTTAGGATTTTCTATCATACAATTAACTCTTCCGCGACGGATC
>JAOFXR010000076.1 GCA_028047635.1 Verrucomicrobiales bacterium | reverse complement strand
CGCGAATTTTCAACGAGTTGGCCTGATTGGCGGCGCAGGTTTTCGAGAGTTCGTTCAGTGTCAGTTTTGTGATTCGACTGACATGCCGAAGTGCCTCGTCAAAGGTAACCACGGATCCGGCGAGATTTCCTTCCGGAATGCGTGCTTCGCCGTTTTTGACGATAATCTCCGTGTCGTGGAGGGGGTAGACACCATCTCCAAGGTGCGAGGCGGCAATGGAATCGGTGATGAGCATTAATTGATCGCAGCTTCGATGTTTGAATGCAATTTTGATCATGTCAGGATTCAGGTGAATTGTGTCGCAGATGATCTCGATCATGACTTTGTCATCGAGCAGCCCCGCTCCAACCAATCCGACTTCGCGGTGGTGAAGTCCTGACATTTGGTTGCAGTAATGGGTGAGGTGTTTCAGTCCTGCCTGACGGGCGACGTTAAATTCCTCGTAGGTGGCTGCGCTGTGAGCGGCAGAGGTCGTGATTCCCATGCTTCGCATTTCGCTGATGAAGGAAACGGCTCCTTCGAGCTCGACGGCGAGCGAGACGATTCCTACCGGACAGATTTCGTGGATTTTCCGAATCTCATCGACGCTGGGCAGTCGCATTTCATTCGGGTTTTGCGCTCCGGCCTGGGTTGGATTGAGAAAGGGGCCCTCGACGTGCAGAAAAGGCGCTCTCGCAAACCGCTGGTTCTTGCGATATTCTGCTGCCGCTTTCGCCATCGCTATTTTCTCTTCGGGCGAGGCTGTCCAGGTCGTCGGGAGGAAGGTGGTGACTCCTTCCGCGAGCTTTGCTTCTGCAATTGTTTCTACCGCCTCCAGCGTCGCGTTGGAAAGATCGAATCCGTTCGCTCCGTGGGTGTGTATGTCAATAAACCCGGGCATGACGTGGACTTCCCCGCCGCCGTCAAAAATGACGTCACTACCTTTGGGGGGATCGTGTCCTTCGTAGATCTGCTCGATGCAATTATCATCCCCGAGTTCGATTGAAACGGGGCGGATGTGCGCGTTGGGCGACACGAGGAGAACGTCATTGATGACTCTGGCCATTTGGAATGATAGGGTGTCTTCTTCAATTGAAAACCAATTTCATGAGTGATCAGAAAATCGGATATCTAAAGGCAGGTGAGGATGGTCAACCTCGCTGTTGGTGGGGAGTTGGGGATGCTGAATATTGCCGCTATCACGATGAGGAGTGGGGAAGGCCGGTAGACAACGATGAAAGGCTTTTCGAGAAGATTTGTCTCGAGGGGTTTCAGTCAGGTCTTTCGTGGCTCACCATTTTGAGGAAGCGGGAGAATTTTAGAAAAGCGTTCAGCGATTTTGATTTTCATGCGATCGCTCGATTCGATGAGGCGAAAGAGCTGCCGCGATTGTTGGGGGACGCCGGAATTGTCCGGCATCGTGGTAAGATTGAGGCAACCCTGAACAATGCAAAGCGGGCGGTTGAGATGGAAAAGGAGTTCGGTTCTTTGTCTGGCTACTTCTGGTCTTGGGAGCCGCAGACGCGCGAGTCCCATACAGGTAAGGGGGACTGGAGCCACCCGGTTCCAGGCATGACAAACTCCTCTCTTGCCTTGAGCAAGGATTTGAAAAAGCGGGGGTGGAAGTTTTTCGGGCCGACCACCGCGTATGCATTTATGCAGGCGATGGGAATAGTGAATGATCATCTCAAAGGGTGTGCTTTCTATGAGGCAACGGAGGCGCTCAGGAAAGAGTTCGTGCGACCGGCAATGAAGCACCGGGGGAAATTATAATTTCTGCCTGAGATTGATTCTTGACCACCGCAGCGATTTTTCGTACGGTTTTTCGTGAGAAAGCGAACTTTTGCTTCGGTGTATTTTCTTTAAAGCTCCCCTCCATTTTTTATGAAACATAATTCTTTCAACCGGCAGTCAAACAAGGGCCTCACTATGGTCGAGATTCTCGTGGTGATCGCGATTCTCGGGGTTTTGATGGGGATTCTGGTCCCCAGTTTGGGCAAGGCGAAGCAGGTCGCTGAAGCGGTCAAGAATACCTATAATCTCAAACAGATCGCTGTGGCGACGATTAACTGGGCGGCAGATAATGGCAGTAAATTGCCTTCGCCTGAGTATCCCGGAGGAATGGAGGCTCCATCAGGAATTCCTGAAGAAGACTTCTTTCCGCAGTTTTACAATGTCGGAGAAACCGGATTGTGGCTCGATGGAGTGATCTTTGCGGAAATGTATTTGCAGGAGTCTGTTGCTGCCGATCCGGATGATCCGGGAGGTGACTCTGGCGGTGGAGGAGAGGATGATACGTATACAGAGGGCTACACCTTCGATGCCAAGGGAACCCACTTGAAAGGAACGCTCTTCGAAAACACAATGTCTGTTAAGAAGGATCCGGGAGAAGAGAACTGGCACCGACATAGTTATGCGATGAACGCGAACCTCCAGTATGATCGCATTTACGAAACGGTTAACTCTCCGGACCCTTTCCTTACCGAGAAAACACTCTCAAATTTGGTATTTGCTCCTAACGCGCTTTTATACATCGATTGTGATGAATCGAATGTGATCATGTTTGATGACCGTTCGCTGGTGATTGATACTCTTGAGAATCGTTGGGACGGCGGGAAAGCGATTGCTGCGTATATTGACGGACATGCTGAGCGCCTCTCGGAAAACGAAATTCCGTCTGAGGATCCCCAGTCAGACCTCAGATCAAGTCGCTTCTGGCGCGGGATCAATCCAGACTGATTCACCTCTGCGAAAAAGTGATACCCTCTATTCAGGGGCATTCGCCTTGTCGTAGGCTTCCTTCACCAACTCACGGGCGGTGCTCACTGCAAAGGTGCATGCTTCGGTGCATAGCGCGGGGATGTAGCGTTCGTTGGGCTTGATTCGGCTCACGGCACACTGATCGTCGATCGGCCACGCAATTTTTCTGAGGCATCCGGGAGAGCAAACTTCTCTCATGATCCGATTCGCCATCTGGTCGTTAATTGTCCCCGCAAACCGATACATCCCGGTTTGGCGATCGAGGGTATTTCTCAAAGAGACAGGGGTCAATTCACCTCTGTCGTAAGCTACCCAGGTCGCAAAGAGACCGGGATAAACGGCGTCTAGCCTGCCGATAAAATCAGCCGAATCTTCGCATTCTGTGATCCACCCGCATTTGAGAGTGGGTGCCGTTTTCAGAGGGCGATACTCGTTGTTCGCATCGAACTTTGCCAACTCCCGGAGTTCCTTGAGTGACTCCAGTTTCTCCAACGCTTCCTCTGATGCTTCATTGCGTGAGTGAACGGCGCGATAGAGCCCTTTCGCAGACCTGCTGAGCCGGAGCTCTCCAAATCGCAGCGTGGAATCCAAAGGGAGGAGATTTTCGAGCGTTTCGGCTAAGGTCATGATCGGTAATGCTCGTCAAAGTAAGAGACTTGATCAACGATTACTTCGGCAAGTGATGGGTCGGTTCCGATGGCCGAACTGTAGTAAAGAGTTCGATCTCCCATGTGGTAGGGATTTTGTCGAAAGACATCACGCTGGCTCGCGGCTTCGGTGATTTCTGTTTCGATGCCGAGTAGCACAGGGATGTCCTGATAACTGTGGAGAGCATCTGCGATGAAAAAGGGAACCACGATGACGGTCGGGGAATCAGTGAGGGTTTTCCAGTCGGCGATGAAGGGCGCTTCCTCCATGTAGGCGTCAATCACGTCGCCGAAAGGCTCGTCGGTCGCTTTGATCGCGGCGACCTGATCTTTAATTGCATCGACTGATTTTTTATTCAGGTTGGTTCCGTGTCCGACGATGATCAGGGTTGTCTCATTAAGATTCACTCCCGGGTCGAGGATCTCCTTGGCCCGCTTAATGAGGAGATCCGTCATGGTGCTGTGGATTCCAACGGGATCGCAATAGTGCACTTTTTTGCCCAATCGCTCGCTGGTGTGTCCTTTGATTTCGAGTTCGCGCGGGAGAACTTGTCGGGTGAAATAGCCCTCGCTGATGAAGTTGGGCACAATGTAGACCTCCTTCTCTTCGATCATCGGCCAGATTTGGCGAAAGCTGGGCTCCTCTTTCCAGAAGGCACAATGAACGCTGCTGAACTGTCCGGTCGCCGCGATCTTGTCCGCGTGTTCCCATGAGGGGTGAGAAGAATCCGGATTCTCGGTGGATCCGTGGCCGAGGATAAGGAGGGCACTGTCAGGTTTTGAGATAGCCATTGTCTGGGATACGAGCGGTAAGGCAAAAAGGACGATGAAAGTGCTGGCTCCGTCCACTATTTTAGATTGCTTAATTATTATAAATTCTTTATAATACGAGGACGAATTATAGTATCCGTCATTTTACCATTCCATGCGATTTTTAATTCTCACTGTAGCAGGGCTTATCGGGTTTGCCTTTCCTTTGATGGGAGTGGCGGATCCTGCCTCTTTTGACGCCGACAAAACGGGGCTGAGAGCGCTGGACCAATTTAAGAAAGTGGCCGCACTCGCTCCGGGCGAGGAAGTGATGGGCATAGCCGGCTTTTACGGTGAACCACAGCCACGCCAATGGTTAATTCTTTCCGCTGATCCCGCGACGCCCGGGATTCTTCGTGAGTCTGTTTTTGCTGATGGCAAAGTAACTGGCGAGCGAACCTTCCAAATTGTGCTCGATCAAGAATTGCCCGATCTTCCTCTTGATCGGGAGGTGGTATTAATTGATTCAGACGAGGCTTTTCAGACCGTTGAAAAAGAGGCTCGCTCTGAGGCGCGACTCTTTCAATTCGCCCATTTCCAGTTGAGAAATCGTGATAAGAACAGCGAGCCGATTTGGATGATCAGCTTAATCAACAAGGCGCAGGTCCCTCTGGGCATTCTTTATGTCTCGGCAGTTAGTGGAGAGATTGTGAGACGCGCCTGGATCAAAGTTAAGCCTGCAAGGAAGCCGGAGTTCGACGAGTCGATCTCACTTCGCTAACGGGTTGCTCACTATTCAGGAAACAAACTTTCCGGTGACTGCGAGAGTAATTCCCGGGGTTTGGATATTGACGAACATTGTTTGTCCATCGGGGCTGAAGCAGACGCCTGCGAATTCCCCGGTGTTGAGCGCGTTTTTGGCGAAGGTGAATAGCTCGCCCTCTTTCGTCACTCCGCGGATGAACGATTTAGGTTTGGTATCCTCGCAGATGTAGAGGTGGCCGGAATTCGCGATTGTGATGTTGTCGCCACTCCTCAGCAGATTCGAATCATTGGGTTCGAGGTAAAGTTCCAGCTCCCCGGGGGAATTTGCTTCTTCGGCTGTCCCTTCCGCCGGGCTCGGAAAGTATCGAAAAATCTGACCGAGGTGTTTTTCTCCTCCGTCGGTGCAGGCCCAGTAAATGGAATGTTCGCCGACATTGTCAGGGCTTCCGTACCACATTCCCTCGCCGCGTGAAAATATCACCGCGCCGTGTCCTATTGCCTGGAGCCGCAGATCGTCTTTGGGTGACTCAACCTCATCGAGATCAACCCATTCAACAGCGACGCGTTTCCGAATCGGAAAGGAGCTTTTTCCACCAGGCCAGTTTCTCGTGTCAGCCTTTTTATCTCCTTTGATCATCAGCGCCTGGAGTTTCCCCCCGGCGGCAGGATTTTTTCGTTCAGCAGGGAGGAAGCGATAAATGACGCCGTCATTTCTATCTTCGGTGAGGTAGATAATGTCCGTGCGAGGATCGACCGCGACGGCCTCGTGGCGGAAGCGGCCCATCGCTTTGAGTGGCGTTGGTTTGGTGAGACCCGGTTTTTGGTCAGCAGGCACTTCAAAGCAATAGCCGTGGAAAGCGCCCCATTGTGTTGTCATGTCTGAAGGTTCCTCGCAAGTGATCCAGGTTCCCCACGGGGTGGGGCCGCCAGCGCAATTGCGATCCGTTCCGATGAGGCTGAGATACTCGTCTTCCACCTGATGAGTCTTCAGGTTGTAGACGATCGTTGAGGTGCCACCAACGAATGGTTGCGCGCCTTTTCTCCCGCCGTCGTAGATCAGTGATTTGTCGAAACCTTCCGGAAGCACCTTGTTGTCATCGAAGGGGCCCGTCTGGTATCCTGAGTGGCCGATCTCGTGATTCCTGACAAGAGCGACTCGATCACTTCCGAGGTCAAAGGCAGCCATTCCATCTGGTTTTCCGGGAACTTTATATCCATCGGGCATTCGACTGCCGGTCTGTGAGAGGATCTCGTAGGAGAAGCCTTCGGGCAGATCGAGAATCCCGTTCACGTCTGATTTTAACTTCCCGTAGGAAAAAGCGGTTTCACTGGCGGTTTCGGCATTTGCCGTCGCGGAGAGGTAGCGATCAAGTCCAAAGAAACCGGCGGTGACTGCGGAAGATTGCGAAAGGAAAATTCGTCGTGACGTGTTCATGGTTCAGTTCGTACATTATACGATCAGGTTTGGGTCCTGATGAGTCTTTTCTCCTACTGATTTGTGTAAGCATTCGAAATGCTTTCGCTTGCACCGCGGCTCACCTTTTGTCAGGCTCACACTCAAATTACTTATGAAACTGGAAACTATCTGTCTACACGGCGGGCACTCGCCCGATGAGGTTACTAACTCACGAGCAGTGCCTCTCTATCGCACGAGTTCTTTCACCTTTAACTCCACGGAGCACGCTGCAAACCTATTTGCGCTGAAGGAACTGGGGAATATTTACACTCGTCTCATGAATCCGACGACGGACGTTCTTGAGAAACGTGTCGCTCTCCTCGAGGGCGCGCATGAGATGGCCGGGTTGGGGGTTGCTTCCGGCACAGCAGGTGTCTTTTACGCGATTATTAATCTGGCACAGAAAGGGGACAACATTGTTTCTGCGCGGAACCTCTACGGAGGCACTTACACCCAGTTCAATGATATCCTTCCTGCGATGGGCATTGAAGTGCGTTTCGTTGATTCTCAGGATCCACAGGCCTTTGCGAATGCGATCGACGAGAATACCCGTGCGCTCTTTTGCGAAACAGTTTCGAACCCGGCGCTCGAAATTACAGACCTCGACGCGGTCGCTGATGTTGCGCATTCCCACGGGCTGCCATTCATCGTTGATTCGACTTTCTCCACTCCTTATTTGACTCGCCCGATCGATCACGGTGCGGATATCGTGGTTCATTCACTGACAAAGTGGATGGGTGGACACGGGGCTGGAATCGGTGGCGTTGTCGTCGACTCTGGAAAATTCAATTGGGCCGGTGGGAAGCACCCTATGTTCGACGAACCTGACAATTCCTACCACGGACTTCGCTGGGGACACGATCTTCCGGATCCGCTTGCGCCGCTCGCTTACATTCTGCGCATGAGGACCGTCCCATTGCGCAACCTGGGAGCCTGCATCGCACCCGATAACTCATGGTTTCTGCTTCAGGGAATTGAGACATTGCCGCTTCGCATGGAGCGCCATTGTGAAAATTCACTCGCTGTCGCGAAGCACCTTCAGGCACACGGTAGTGTGGGTTCAGTGCGCTACCCCGGACTCGAAAGTGATCCCGAGTATGCCAAGAACCAGAAGTATCTTAAAGGTAAGGGCGGCTCGATGGTTGTCTTTGAAATCAAAGGCGGCGCTGAAGCCGGTAAAGCATTTATCGAAAAGCTGAGCCTCTTTTCTCACCTCGCCAATGTCGGTGATGCGAAGTCTCTCGCAATTCATCCCGCGACAACGACCCATTCTCAGATGAATGCAGAGCAGCAAGCCGCTGGTGGTATTACACCCGGCCTGATTCGTCTTTCCGTCGGTATCGAGAATATCGACGACATTCTCGCGGATCTCGATTCAGCGCTTTCCTAAGGCAGGGAAGCAGTTTGATTTTTTTCACAGGAGAGGTCAGTCAGCTTCTCCTGTGAAATGATCTAACTCTGGGTGTCATTCGTGATGTCATCCGCGTAAATGTTAATCATCGCGACGACCTCACGGCTGTCCTCGCCATTGATACCCCGGGTTTCCAGAGTCTTCACGAGATGGCCCACGTAACGGTCGAACTCGTAACGACTGATTCCCATGTGCTTGTGCACTTCCTTGAGCGGTTTTCCCGCGTAAATGAGAGGCCCTCCCGTTGCCGCTGCAAAAAATTGCTTTTGCATGTTGATGATTTTCCCCGTGCTGGCGT
>JAOFXR010000075.1 GCA_028047635.1 Verrucomicrobiales bacterium | reverse complement strand
TTGTGACGGGACACGGAGGTGCCCTCGGAAGGAGTGCGAAAGGGGTCATGCCGGTGATGAGAAGTATCGTTCTTGAGCATGGTTCCCTGATCCTCGATGTCGATGGCGATACGTTGTCCGGCTATATGATCAGCTCGGCGTTTCAGGTCAAAGATCGCTTCTCTCTAGTGAAAGCGGGCAAGACCGATCTGGTGCGTCTCGCGAATCCCTGGGCGCCGGATAAATCGACGATCGAATACGCTCCTTCTCGCGGACCGGTCAACATGGCCCCGGATCACTTTGAGTCAGTAATTCCCAAGCATGCCGAATGGGAGTATTTGGCGGACGGAAAGTCTCCCAAGAGCGAGGCTTGGACTTCGGTCAAGTTCGACGAGCCATGGCTCAAAGGCGTTGCCGGTTTTGGCTACGGTGATAAGGATGACAAAACAGAATTGGACATGAAAAAGGAATACGACTCTGTCTATATTCGGAAGAAATTCACCCTTCCTGAGGACGCCGATCTCACCAAGTTGTTTTTGGCGATCAATTACGACGATGCCTTCATTCTTTACCTGAATGGGCAGCGACTGCTCTTGAAGAGTTGTTCGATCGATCCTGCTACCAAAGAGATCAAAGTCGAATCTCATGAGGCAGAGGGCTACGAGTATTTTGACCTTTCCAAGCACCATCATATTCTTCGGAAAGAAGGCGCCAATGTCATCGCGATTGAGGGACACAACGTGAAAAAAAGCAGCTCTGATTTCAGCCTCGATCCTTTTCTTATTTTGGAAACCGACGAGCATTAAAGAGACCTGTTTTTATCCACATCAAATGAAATCCCGATTTCTCATTCCTATCGGCGTGCTCGCATGCCTTCTTTTGCCGCGATTCTCTCATTCAGCGGAGATTCTATGGACCCAGTATTGTCAGCATCTCGACACGATGAAGTTGATGGTGCACTTCGACGGCGATCCCACGGCACCCGTTTCCGAGCTGGTGACGCTTTGGACGAAAGGAGACGGGGAATGGGAGCAGGTCGCGGCTCAGAAAATTCACACACTCACCGCGACGACTCTCTTCGAAATGAAGGAGTGGCCGCGTCATGAGAAACTTTTCTACAAAGTGATCTGCGGAGATTCCGCGTTTGAGGGCATTTTCCGGGCTGAGCCCAAGCCGGATACCCCGCTGCGAATGCTGGGAATGTCCTGTCTCAAAGACATTGGCTGGCCTTGGAAAGAGGCAGTTGCTGAGTTGATTGAGCAGGATCCTGATCTGGTCTATTTCTCAGGCGATCAGATCTACGAAAACGACTACGGGAGTCCTCACATTGTTTCAAAAACCCCGGAAGAGGTGCCGGCGGGAATGATGAACTACCTCGAAAAATACCGTCAATTTGGAGCCGCCTTTCGTGATCTTCTGAGGGACCGGCCCAGTATCATGATCACTGACGACCACGATGTCTTTGAGAACGATTTGTGGGGTAAAGGTGGTTTGCTAATGGATGGACATCGCACCACAGGTGGTTATCGCAATCATCCGAATTGGGTCAATGGAATTGAGCTTACTCAGACGGGAGTGCTTCCTGCTCCGATTAACAAAGGGCCGCATGGCGATGGGATTTTTGCCTACTACACCTCAGTTGAATACGGCGGCGTTCGCTTTGCGGTGATCGAGGATCGTAAGTTCAAAACCGCGCCCTCCGAGGTGATTTCCGAGCCGATTATTTCCGCGACTCATAAACCAAAGCCGAATTCGGATGCGGGTATCGAAGTGGTTCGTGATCGCGATTACGAGTGCACCCAGCTGGATAATGAAGCGTTTCAATTGCTCGGCCCTGAGCAGGAGGTATTTTTGAAAAAGTGGTCAGGCGAGTTGAAGGAGAGCGGTCAGTTGGGAGCCGTGTTGTCCTCATCGCCGTGGGCGCACATTGCCATGTATACTCGGGATTCCGCCGATTTGGACGCCAACGGTTGGCCGCAGTCAGGTCGCAATCGGGGACTCGCCGCGATTGGTGATGCGCCGGTCGTGATGATTCATGGAGACGTGCATCTCGGAACTTTGTTTCGCCATGGGCGGGAGAAATGGGATGATGGTCCCGTCTCTTATTCTCTTCCAGCGTTCTCTTCCAATGCGAGTCGCCGCTGGGAGCCTTACGAGGCCGGTGAGAATCGCGCTCCGGGTTCGCCGGAGAACACGGGGCAGTTTCTCGATCGGTTCGGTAATATGATGACCGTCTACGGAGCCGGGAACGGATTCAATGGCTACGGCATGATCATTTTTGATCAGACGAAAAAGGAAATTACGATGGAGTTCCACCCCATGAACGAAGAACGAAAGCCAATGAAGGCAGAGATTCAAGGTTGGCCGCGAACGATTAAGTTCTAGCGGCCTGTCGCGGTGACGGACTCTCCTGACGAAGAATTCAACTCTGAGTCGAGATGATTTTCAACATGTGATCGAGTGCCGAACGGTAAAGCCATGCTCTGCTGTCGGAGTCCTTTTTTTGTCCGGCCTCGGTGACTTTACTGAGCATTTCGCGGGTGCGTTCGCCGATTGGCTTGCTCTGCGACAGGGTAATGAGGCACGTTTCGTAGACGTCGGCACAGGCGTCGATGTTCCCGGTGTTGTAAAGCGGAACGCCACGCTCGATTGCGGCAAGAATCATGTCAGCTGCGCTGATGCTATTCGCGCTGGTGGTCTTTTGGCCCTTCGCCGGGCTTTCCGCTGGAGCTTTCTCACTAGAGCCTTCGTTGCAGGGCTTTTCACATTTTTCGCTGTCACAGGTCCCGGTTTCAGGGAAACCAATCACGGAACTGATGACATGGATCGTGCCATTGCCACCGTCGATTCCAGCGCTTCGAATCACTGAGTCATTCACGGTGAAGAGGCCATCTTTAATCCCGAATTCGAGCGAGCTTCCGCTAAGCGATTTGGCTGAGCCGGCATTGAGGGCGTCACCTGAAGAAACGGATCCCGCAACAACATGAGAGGTTAACAACTCGAGCAGCTTCTTGCTGTTTTCCTTTTTAAGGAGTGATTCGACTGTCCCAGCAGGAAGCGCGGCAAAGGCTTCATCAGTCGGTGCAAAAACTGTGAGTGGTTCGTCTCCGGTGAGTGCATCAACCAGTCCTGCGGCTTTCGCGGCAGCAAGGAGAGTCGTGAAACTTCCCGCCTTCTGTGCGGTGCTGAGGAGTGTTTTCTTTTTTGGCTCCGGAAGAAGAACCGTGTCGATTGCGTGAATGGTGCCGTCAGCGCATTCGATGTCAGCAATAAGAATGGTGGCATCGTTAACGCGGACACGCCCTTCCGAGAAAGTCACTTTGAGGGGCGTTCCTTCGATTGTCTCAACCTCACCTCCATTCAAAGCAGCAGAGAGGCTCTTTGATCCGGGATGAACGTGAAGCTTAAGAACAGAGATGAGTTGCTCCTTGTTTTCCGGTTTGAGAAGGTCTTCGACCGTTCCCTTGGGAAGCTTAGCGAATGCCTCGTCGGTGGGGGCGAATACGGTGAGTTTGTTGTCCCACTGAAAGAATGGGGTGAGGCCTGCCGCATCGAGAGCGGCTTTTAAGGTGGTGAAACGACCGTCGGCAACTGCGGTGGCAATGAGCGATTTTGGCCCCGCTGGTTTCTTATCCTCAGCAGCAGGCGCCTTCTTCTGTTCTGTGTAGCTGCCCTGATCCTTCCCGTAGGTGCGGATCCAATCGACTTCGAGAGCGAACGGTGCCTGCTTCTTATCGGCGATAATAATTCCGATACTATCGATGGAGGCAGGGTTCAGCTTCTCTTCGGGGAGGTCGCGTCCGCGCCAGCCTCCTTTGAATGCGGTGAACGGCACTTTGACTTGTTCCCACTCCCCTTTTTTCGTTTGGAAAGTGCCGGAGAAAGAAACAGGCATTCCGCGAAATTTTGCGTCGGATTCAAATCGGAGCTGGTATTCACGACCGTCTCCCTTAACAAGAAGAAGTACGCCGAGATCGTTGCTGAGATTTAAATCAACCCCTTCACTTTCAACGAGCGAGAAGCCTCCGTTGTTCTCGAGTGAGAGATCTCCGGAAAACTTCATGATGCCTTCTTTTGAGATCTGAACTTTCCCTTTCGAAAGCCCGCCCATGACGCCGTCGTTTACGATTTTCCAGTCAGGACCTTTGTATTCTCCCTCGTCGAATTCAGCAATGGTTTGACCCCGCCAGATCCACGGCGTGTCGCCCTTTTCATCCGGCGCAGCAGAGGTGGGGGAAGTCCCCGCAAAAACGAGGGCGAGGATCGAAGTAAGAAGGGCGGGGATTTTCATTGTAAGTCATACGACTCAAAATCAAGAAAGGATCACTACAGGGTGAGTTATAGTGACTACTGCGGTTCGCTCGACTTGACGGTTGCTTCGTAACAGATGAAAATACTCCCATTCATGCTTATGCGCTTATCACCACTCCCTTTGCTCGTTATCGCGATAGTCTTCGCTGTGTTATCCCTCTCAG
This sequence comes from Verrucomicrobiales bacterium, assembly GCA_028047635.1. GTDB lineage: Bacteria > Verrucomicrobiota > Verrucomicrobiia > Verrucomicrobiales > DEV007 > Arctic95D-9. The sequence goes on along the minus strand of JAOFXR010000075.1, from coordinate 3,799 downwards.
CTCATGCTGAAAACTGGCCTCATTGGCGTGGTGATAATGGCAACGGAGTCTCTCTTACTGCCCAACCACCTACCGAGTGGGGCGAGACGAAGAATGTGAAATGGAAGGTAGCCATTCCCGGCCGTGGCTCCGGTTCACCTGCGATCTGGGGAGATCAAGTCTTTGTCGTATCCGCCGTCGGAAATGCGAATCGGGAATTTAAATTGTTCTGCTATGATCGAAAGACCGGTGCCTTGCGTTGGGAAAAAGCAGCCGTGACCGCGACGCCTCATGAAGGAACGCACAGCACGAACGGTTATGCCTCGGCTTCACCCTGCACGGACGGCGAACATGTCTATGCGCACTTCGGATCTCGCGGGCTTCATTGCTTTACGATGGACGGGGAATTGAAATGGAGCCGCGACTTGGGTAAGATGGAAACGAGGAATTCGTTTGGCGAAGGTAGCTCGCCGACTCTGACTGGAGACAAAATCATCGTCCCCTGGGATCACGAAGGGCAATCGGCTCTCTACGCTCTCGACAAGAAGACTGGCGAGACCCTTTGGAAAATCAATCGTGATGAGCCGACTTGTTGGGCGACTCCTCTTATTGTCGAATCCGGCGGAAAAAAGCAGGTTATCATGAACGGCGAAAATCACGCCTGCGCTTATGACCTTGAGACTGGTGGTGAACTCTGGCGCTGCGGAGGGCAAACCCAACGTCCTGTTGCCTCGGCTGTGTTTGCGAATGACATTGTCTACATTGGCAGCGGTTTTCGCGGCTCTTTTCTCGGTGCGTTTCGACTCGATGGAAAAGGTGACATCGAGGGCACCGACAAAGTCGTCTGGTCGGTCGATAGGAATACTCCTGACATTGCCTCGCCGCTTCTTTCCAATGGGCGAATTTACTACCATAAGGCAAAGACGGGTATTCTGACTTGTCACGACGCAGCAACGGGCAAAGTCCTCTTTGGCCCCGAGCGTATTCCTGAGATCGCGAACACCTACGCCTCACCGATCGCGGCCGGCGGTCATGTTTATCTCACGGGGCGAAGCGGGAACACGACGGTGATCAAAGACTCGGGCACTCTCGAAGTGGTCGCCACGAACTCCGTTGGAGAAACCGTCGATGCCACCCCTGCGCCTGTGGATAACGAGCTCTTCATTCGAGGCGAGAAGCATCTCTTCTGTATTTCAGAATAACTGATAGCTTTTACTGAACGCAGTCGAATTTTTGACTGCTCATTTTTCGAAAAATATGAACCCTGATATTGCTTTTTTCGGGACGGTTTTTGCTGCATTTTTTGCGATCATGAACCCGCTGGCAAACACGCCGGTTTTTCTGGGTCTGACCGAGGGGATGGATGTGCGGACGACGCGGCGGTTAGCGCTGAATTCGCTTATTCTCACCTTTGTGATTGTGTCTGTTTTTGCTCTGCTTGGGAACGCGGTGCTCAGTTTCTTCGGGATCACACTCTACGCATTCAAGATCGCCGGAGGCATCCTCGTGGGACTGGTGGGATACCATCTCCTTCAGGGGAGTAGCTCCAGCGTCCATCAGCCAAGCGACGAGCACCTTCAGCAAAGCGGTGATGCCTCACTCGGTATGGCGGTATCGCCGCTTGCGATGCCTATTCTTGCCGGGCCGGGGACGTTAGTAACCGGGATGAATTATGCGGCGGACGGAAACAACCGGCACCTCTTGATGGTGATTCTCGCGTTCCTTGCTGTCTGCCTCATGACCCTTTTCTGTTTCCTCAGTGGTAAGGCGATTACCAAATACCTGGGCCATAATTTCATCATGGTCATCAGTCGGATCATGGGATTGATCCTTGCCGTGATCGGAACGCAGATGCTGATCGACGGGATTCGTGCGGCGGTTGTGAGCACGAGCTAGAGAGCGTTATTTCGGGCTAACTGATTAATCCTCTGGTTTTCCCTCTGGTGAGGAGCTTTGAAGCGGGCTCCCGTTACCTCTCAATCTCGCGATCCTCTCTTCCGGCGCGGGATGGGAAGCGAGGTATTCGCCAAGCGCTTCCGGATTGGTTCCGAGTTCTTCGATTCTTCTGAGAAAAGAAATCGCTCCCTTGGGATCGTATCCTGCGGCGCGAACAATACCGAGGCCGTCCTCGTCGGCGACGAATTCGAAACTCTTTGAGTGCGCGCTTCGAAGCATGGGCAGTCCCTGTTGCCGCACCCAACCGGATAAAATGCCGGCGCGCCCCGCGGCAAAAGAGGCGGCTCTAAGCGCTGACTGCTGGAGCATGCGATCCCAGGTATGACGACGAACGACATGGGCGGTTTCGTGTGCAATGACGAAGGCTATTTCATCGACGCTTCCTTTGCAGAAATCGATGAGGGAGCGGCTGATGAACAGGTAGCCTCCGGGAAGGCCGATCGTGCTGGGGCGCTCGTCATGCATCAGTTCACAGTGGTATGAAAATCCCGGTTGATCGACGGAGGGCTCCAGACGATTGCAGATTCCCCGAATCCAGTTCAAGAGCTCTGGTTCATCGATGATGTCAGTCGCGAGGCGGAGCTCTGCGGCAAGTGTCTTGCCGAGAATCTTTTCTGACTCTAGGGCCTCTTCTTCGGTCCCCGTAAGACCATCCCAGACCCATTTACTCTTGCGATATGCGGGCACCGCGGCACGTCCCAGTTTGCGTCCTATGTCTTCAAAGAAACTCATGTGATCGGTTAAAGTGGCCACGATTGGGCGGGGCGCTTTCCTGATGGTGACGGAAGGCCAGCGAAGATGCAATCGCTGGTTTGAGTGTCTGATAGGGACTGAACTGGCTGAAGATGGTTAATTCACCATCAAACGGCCAAAGAAACTCGGCAGGGAATTTCCATACCAGAAGGTAGGGGACCACTGGTAGGATTTCTTTTCGTCTCTCTTAGGTCGATGGCGGGCCATTTGAAATCCCCAGACCTTGTGAGCGTCAAAATCGGCACCGATTTCTTCAAGAGGGATTGCCATCTCCACCGTCCACGTGTTGGCCTCTTTTCCGGTAGCGATTTGAGCGGTGCTGTTCCATGAGGCGTTTTTCTCACGCGCATCGTAAAGAATGCCTTTGGGATTCACCGCGAAGTGATGGAACGATTTTTTGTCTGAGTTTGTGTCGAAGAAGATCTCGATGAAGTCATCGTCGCTCATGTCTCCATCGCGTGTTTTTACCTCGCTCAGAATATCTCTTAAGATCGGTTCCTGACATTTGACCGCCACGTAGAGGAATGATTCGTCATAGCTCAACCATGCTTCGGTATTTACCGGTGGGTAGCCATCGGTCTGCCTAGGAATGAGACGGGCGATGGTGGGTTTATTTTTCCAAAGCGCCTCGTTCAACTGGCCATCGATCACAGGTTTGCTTTCGGTGGCTGCCATTTGTGTTTTTCTTGGATATTTCTTTACGTGGTCCGTCAGGTCGAGAGGGAGCGCGAGAGCCTTCTCAAGATGGTATGTCTCGTCTTCTCCGTGGAGATGTGCATCAAGCCGCGGGAGGGGGAAATAGGTCGCGACATTGCCCTGGTGGCTCACCTTGAATTGAATCTCCGTCTTCTCTCCCGGAGCCAGATCCACGGAAATTCGGCGTGGACTTACGGTCCAGTGATCAGTGACGGGGAGGACCCAGGACAGGTGCCCTGAGAGATTGACGTCGAGTGGATTCTCGATAGGCAGGGTGACGACCTTGTCCTTGAACGGAAATGTTTCACGAAAGTTTTCGGTGAACTTGAAGCCCCGCCAGAATTTTTGTTTCGCCTCGGTCGTGACATCCTCCTCGAGCATTCCATCGAGGGTCAAATTCATCATCCGCGGCCCT
>JAOFXR010000074.1 GCA_028047635.1 Verrucomicrobiales bacterium | reverse complement strand
TTGGTATGACGGCACAGAGAAATTCCCTGAAGAGGTCCTCGAAGCGGTCGGGGGTGATCCCAAAAATCTCCCCAGAGGCGGCAGTGTCGTTCTCGGCACAAATGGTGCCCTCGTGCTCTTTCACAGTTTCACAGCCGCACCCAAACTTTACCGCGACGGAGCCGAAGTTCAGTTCGAAAACGGAGAGCCCGACAAAGGCGCTCACCACTTGAACTGGGCAGAGGGAATTCGCAGTGACAATGCTCAAAAGCCAGTCTGCAACTGGTCCTACGCCTCACCCATGACCGAAGCGGTTTTACTGGGGACCGTCGCGACTCGTCTTTCCGGAGAAACGCTCAAATGGAATTCCAGCGAATTGAAATTCGAAGGGGAAACGACAGCGAACCAATACATCAAGGAGGAGTATCGATCCGGCTGGGAAGTGAACGGGTTCTAGATCATTTCCTTCAAGACATGCCCATGAACATCGGTGAGGCGACGGTCGATTCCGTTGTTTCTCACCGTGAGCCGTTCATGATCAACTCCTAACTGGTGCATAATCGTGGCGTGAACATCATAAACCGTAGTCGGATGGCTGCGGTCCTGCGGTTTAAAACCCCACTCATCAGACTCGCCGTACGTTCCGCCTTTGATCCCTCCTCCGCAGAGCCAGTTAGTGAACACGAACGGATTGTGATCACGGCCTTTGCTGCGTTGTGAGCAGGGCATACGTCCAAACTCGGTTGTCCAGAGAATGATGGTGTCCTCGAGCATTCCCCTTTGCTTCAAATCTTTGATCAAGGCCGATGCACCGCGCGCCATACCTAGCGCGAGCGGTTCATGATCTCGTTTCACGTCCTCATGACTATCCCAATTGCGGCGAGGCGAACCATTGTCATTGCCGCTCCACACTTGCACGAAACGAACCCCACGCTCGAGAAGCCGACGAGCGACGAGACATTTTCGCCCGAAGAATTCGCTTTCAGCCTTGACGTTAATCGCTCCCGAATCATTCACTCCGGCTCCCTCTGGAGCGAGGCCATACATGTCCTTAATATACTGAGGCTCCTTTGCGACCTCAAGAGCATCGGTCGCGCTCAATTGCATTGCCGCGGCCAATTCATACGAGCGCACCCGGGCTGACAGCCGGTCATCTCCGGGGCGGGCCGCTGCATAAAGCCGGTTCATTTTGGATAAAACATCCAGACCTGCGCGGTCATTTTGAGGAGTAATAAAATCGCTCTTCGGAGCAGAGAGATCTGCGATCGGAGTCTCACTACCCGGGCGTATCACCGTTCCCTGATGCTGCGCCGGAAGAAAGGCATTCGCCCAATTCTTCGCTCCATTCGAAGCGAGCCCCCGATGATCGGGAAGGACAACGAACGAAGGTAAATTCTCTGTCTCGCTGCCCAGCGCATAAGACACCCAGGAACCTGCACTCGGAAATCCCGGAAAGCTGAAACCTGTCGTCTGCAGGAGCGTCCCCTGACTGTGAACCCCGGTCTTTCCCACGACGTTGTGAACGAACGCAAGGTCATCAACCAATTCTCCTAACGGAGCAACAATATCACTGAGCATCTTCCCGCTTTTCCCATAGCGCTGAAATTCCCACGGGCTTGCGAAAGTGGCTCCCGGTGTGCTTTGAAAAAGTTCAACCGCTTCACCCGGATCCCAGTCCTTGCCGTCCTGCTGCTTGAGCAAGGGCTTGTAATCGAACGTATCGACATGACTCGCTGCTCCTGCCATGAACAGTTGAACGACCCGCTTCGCCCTCGGAGGATGATGCAGAGTTCCTGACAATACTCCCCCTTCGCGGGCAAGAAGATCGTTGAGCGCGAGGCCGGAAAACGAACCTGCCAACGCACCCAAGTGCTGACGTCTCGAAGGGTTAATCGACATAGACAAAAGCGTTCAGGTTGAAAAGAATTCGAGCGAGACTTTCGGGTCCCTCTCTCTCCAAATGCGTCACGAGAATCTTCAATTCATCGTCGGTAGGTAGCGAACCAGTGACTCTGCGAAAAGCATCATTGATCGATTCGTGAGAATTTTGGGGATCGATTGTTTTGGCAAAATGCTGGGCCATCGCCTCGACGAACTGATGATTCCACTGGGTGAGTGCTTGAAGCGCAGTGGTGGATTCATCACGCTGCGGAACACTCATTGACGGATCGGCACAATCAAAAGTCGTGAGCATCGGCTGAGGCTGAGACCGCACCACAAAACGATAAACGCTTCTTCTGAACGAGGCCGGATCGTTCGGGTCGTGGAGGTGATATTGATAGTGAGGAGAGTGCTGAGGTTTCTCGATCACAAAGTCCTGAAATCCGGGGCCTCCCATTTTTCGATCAATCACATTCGAAACCGAGAGCACTGAGTCACGCAATTCCTCAGCCGTAAGTCGACGCCGATGCCCCCGCCACAGGTATGCATTGCCTCTATCAATCGCGGCATTCGACTCATCGTGCGTGCTCGCTCTTCGGTAAGCCTCACTGGTGAAGAGCAGTCGCAGGATGGACTTCATCGATTGGTTCGGATCATCCCGCAGAGTCGCAGCAAGGAAATCAAGCAACTCAGGATGGATCGGCTCCAGCCCTCCTCGTCCAAAATCGTTGGGGGTTCCCACGATAGGCTTGCCGAAAGTCCATTGCCAGAGACGGTTCGCAATCGTTCGCCATACCAGAGGATTATTTTCGTCAGTTAAATATCGAGCTAGCTCAGCACGGGCTTCCGCTTCACTCCATTCACCCCCGCTATAAAACTCGTCCGGCGCCCCATTCCAGAGTGGCGGAACCCCGGGCCGCATCACATCGCCGGGTGTCGTGAGATCCCCTCGATGCAGGAGATGAATCGGCCGAGGTTTTCCACCAGTGGCGGTAAATCGACCTCCACGTGCAAATTGAGTGGACGCAGCGTAAACGAGTTCTCCTTTGGGAAATGCCGCTAACTCTTTCGAAAGAACTGCCATTTCCGCCTTAATCGCAGCAACCCGCGCCTCAGTCTCTGGATTGCGGTTCGCTTTCTCTATCACGGCTCTCCGATCCTGCAGTTCACGGAATTCTGCGAGCGCCTCGTCGTTGGAGAGTTCCTGAAACGCAATACCGTCGACGAGATTGGCCTTTTTCCATCGCACCGCCTGCTCGATTGTATCGGCTGCGGTGACAACCGCTTTCCGAGCATAGTTTTCAGCACCAGCTTCGCTGAGCACTTCAATCTCTCCGATCGCGAGAATGAAGTCGTCTTTTCTTTCCGCCAGTTTGGTGGCAGTAAGCCGAAGGTAACGAAATAGCTCCTCATCACCATCAATCGCAATCATTCTCGTTCCGGGATTGGGCTGATCTGAACCGGAGACATCGAGCAAGGCCCTGACTTCTTTCGCAAAATCAGCGTGATCCGAAACCTCAACCCGATAGCGAATCGGAAATCCAAAACCGCCGCCAATTCCTCCGAAATCGTCATAGGCGGGAATGACTCGCACTTGGCTGACATCACGCGCCTGTCCAAGATCAATTTGCACCCACTTCACCTCCGCTTGATTTTTTGTGATCCCGCTGTGGTATCCGTATTGAGGTTGAAGCTCAGTTCCGTATTTTGCTTTCAGCTCCGCAAGGCGACGATCAATACCGGAAGCCTTCCCCGCAATGAGCTCTTTCACGGCGGCGGCGAGCTCCTCCTCCTCAGCCTTCAGAGCACTCAGCTTCGCCTCGATCTCATTCTTGCGTTTCTGCTTATCCGCCGGCAGACCGGCATACACTCGATCGGCCCGATCCACGGCAGCGAAAACGGCATGGAGCCTGTAGTAATCTTCCATTCGAATCGGATCGAACTTGTGATGGTGACACTGAGCGCATTGAATCGTGGTCGCCTGAAAGGTATTGAAAACCGCGGAGATCATTTCATCGCGGTCCAGATGCTTGGCAATGCGACCATCGAGCTTCCCCTCTCCGACTTCCCAATGCGCGATAAAATCCCAGGGGCCGGCGGCAAGAAAACCCAACGCTACGACTCCATCCGGCTCCTCAGGAAAAAGGACATCTCCGGCGACCTGTTCCTGAAGGAAGCGTGAATACGGCTTATCTTGATTAAAGCTACGAATGACATAATCCCGAAAGGGCCACGCATTCTCTCGAGGCTTATCTTTATCGTAGCCGTGCGTTTCCGCGTAACGGGCCAGGTCCAACCAATGCTGGGCAAACTTTTCGCCAAAGGCGGGTGACGCAAGAAGTCGACCAACGAGTGCGTCCCAATCTGGATTTTTGAGATAGGCATCGATTTCATGAGGCGTCGGCGGAAGGCCCGTGAGATCATAAGTCACCCGTCTTACCAAATCGGCCGGCTCACCTTGCGGGACAGGATTAAGCTTTTTCTCACGCAGCTTTGAGTCAATGTAAGAGTCAACAGGGTTGGAGGCTTGACCTAACCCTGTTGAATCCGACTTGATTGGCTTCAGTGACCACCACTCCAAATCACGCACAGGGTTATCGACGAGCGTTCGCTCCTCCGGCCAGCTCGCGCCAGCGTCGATCCACTGACGAAGAACCTCAACTTCTCCAGCGGTCAAAGGCGCGCCCTTTTTCGGCATATTAGGGCTCTCCCCGGAAACTTCCGTGATGAGCTGGCTACCTTTCGAATCCCCTGGAAGAATTGCTTTCCCATGAGCCCTCGCTTCAGCCAGCGAAACCAGCACGAGATCCCCCTTCGCCTGTTCAGCGTCGTGACAGGAAAGGCATTTCGCCTCAAGAATGGGCGCTACCTCTTTCTCAAAATCCGACGATGCCCCCGCGTGTGCTGCGAGGAATAGAGCCGGTGCCAAATAGAAGACAAACTTCATCAAAAGAGAAACTAGTGAAAATTTCCCTTTTCGTCACCTCACGAAAAGCCGCAACCGTGCCTCTCTCTATTACTTGCGATAGACTTTGCTCTCAGAATCTCCGCCCGCCATGAGATAAGCCATCAAGTCACGCACTTCATCAGGGTTAAGCATATTCAAAAGGCCCGGTGGCATCTGAGAAACCTCAACCTGCTTCACTCCCGCGACTTGATCGGTCGTCGTGACGATTGGGTCAGCAGTATGATCAGGAGGGTAAATGGATACCTCTTTTCCATTCTCCACATAGAGCCCTGTTTTGACGCTGCCGTCTTTGAGAGTGACTTCAAACATTCCGTATTGATCCGAAATGTCCTTGCCCGGATCAATAATCGCTTCCAGCACATAACGGGAATCAAACTTGTTCGGGATACTCGTGAGGTCCGGTCCGATGTCTCCGCCAAGCCCACCGAGTCGATGACACGCTCCGCAGCTCGTCGCGAAGTAAAGGCTGCGTCCGTTTTCAAAGTCGGCCTGTCGGAAATTGAGATGACGGGAGGCGGAATCAATCGTGTAAACTTGCCCCGGACCTTTCACCGGCTTGATTTCAAAATCAGGAACCGGATTGAAATTCTCACCCGAGATGCCAGCCAGAGAAAGTCGGTCCTCGTTAGACATCGCACCCAGGTGAAGGTTTCTGATATTGACGAGGAATTTCGGGTAACTCGCTCCACCCGATCCTTTCGCCGCTTCATTGAGAAGCTCGATACAAGTTCTCCGTGCATCAACGGTCCAGCCCACTTTCACGTTCGCAATCATCATCGCGTAGTAGACCTCGCGACTCGGCGGCGCGTTATCGAGGAACTTCTTCACCGTCGCGCCATAGCGGGGGTTTCTTGCCGCGATCTCAGCCCAGTCAGGAACCTCGGTGGCTTCACGGTTCGTAATCAATTCCATCGTCTTCGTGATAACACCCGGCGACTGGAGATAGGAGAGGACGCGAATTAACTCCGTGTTAAGGTCGGCACTTTCGCTTGGCAGCAGCGGATCCAAGGCAGCGAGCACTGCCTTACGTTTTTTATCACTTGGCGCGTCAAGACGAGTGAAAGCGAGAGCATAGGCACGCAAAGCCCCGAGCTGCTGACGTTCGCTTAGCTCGCTGAAATCGAGCGCGAGAAGAGAGTCGAGAATGATTGCTTGATGACTTACCTCACCGCTTCGCGCAAGCGCAACCGCCCCTGCGATGACCGCCTGGGGATTGGGCTCTGTTTTGAGCCGGTCCGCCCATTGGGTAACCGGTTGTGACTCAATCGCGACGCGAGCGGCATGACGAAGAAAAACATCCTCTGACGCAAGATGAGGCCAGGCAAGGTCGATCGCTTTCTCGCCTTCAACGCCATGAAAGGCTTCTAATTTCCTCGCGATTTTCCGCTCCACTGTCGGTTCGAGCGCTGCCACCTTTTCGGTCGAAGCGGAGCCGGTGTAACGGACTCGATACATCGCCGACTGTGTGTTGCGACCTCCGACAAGGAAGTAAAGATGCCCATCATCTCCGACGACACCATCCGTAACCGGAAGCGGCGCACCGGCGACAAACAGTTCCTTCGTCCCCGTATACCCTGCGCCGGTTTGTTCAGGGTGAATGGCCCAAATTGTGCCAAAGGTCCAGTCGAAAGCATACAGCGCCCGTTGGTATTTTTCAGGGAACTTTGCATCGGTGCCAGAAAGAAATCCAGTCGGCGACCCGGGGCCAATCTCCACCACCGGAGGAAGGCTGTCTTCGTAATAGGTTGCCCATTTTCCCGTTCCGCTGCGCCATCCGTGATCGGAGCCACTTGCTACGAAATTAATCCGTGTCGGGCGATACCAGTAGCTACCAACATCCCACTCCATATCCGCATCGTAAGCGAAAAGATCACCCGCTGAATTCACCGTCGCATCGTACTCGTTGCGAAATCCCATCCCGATCAAATCGTGAGTCTTTGACTTCGGATCGTATTTCGATATCCAGCCGCCCGGGGCAAGCTTACCCCGCGCGTGGCCATTAGCGTCCCACATCCGCGGAAGCAAAAGATCTTCACTCCATGATTGAACCCGTTTCCGCGCAATCGCTTCTTCCGGAGGAAGTGGTGCGTGATTTCCACCAACGACATATAATTCCTCTCCCGTCTCGTCGAGAACGACACTGTGATTGCCATGCTCTCCGCCGCCCGTGCTAGATGGCTGTGACTCGACAGTGTCCAACTGCCCGTCGCCATTGGAATCGGTGATACGATAGAGATGACCACCGTTGCGGTGAAACCAGAGACTATCAAACGCCCAAAGCAGCCCCTGTGCTCCCGAAAGACGCTTTTCTGATCCGGGCTCTTTCAGATCGAGAGGAGTCGCTTCGACAACGCCTTCACTGACAGTGAGATGGAAGAGCCCCTTATCGCCTTGATCGGAAGCATAGAAACCTCCCCCGGGTTCGGCACAAAGTGAAACCCAGGACCCATGCGTCTCTTTTGGAACGGTATAAAGAAGATCAGTCGTAAAATCTTTCGCTACGGTAAGCTCAGATGGTTCGGCCGGTTTTCCGGAAATTCCTTTTCCTGATTTGCCGTTCAGTCCAGCGAGCCCCCACGGGGCACGCCCAAACTCACCCAGCTTTTTCAGCTTCGCCGTCCAAGTCGAATCATCGAACTCCGCTCCCTGCCAACCTTTTGCTTCTTTCAAGCCGAGACGCCAGTTGCTTCCGGAAACGATCTGCTGCTTTTTGCCATCGGCTGTCTCAATCTCTAGCTTGAATACAAATGCCGCGACACCGCCACGATTGTGAGCCTTCACCGCGATTTGATTGTCACCCGTAACGAGAATCTTCGAAGCATCGGACACCAGAATCGGATTCCCCCAATCAGGTGCTTTTCCGACTTCGCTACCGTTGATCCAAAGCGTGGCGCCATTGTCGCAGGTGCTGTAGAGGCGAGCCGCTTTGACCTTCCCGCTTACGGAAAAAGCATGACGCAGAAAAATGGGCTCATTGTCAGTCTTGTCGGCACGCCAGATCCACTCAGGTTTTGGAGCCTCGCTCACCCAGTTGAAAGAAGACGACTTGCTTGAGGCCGCGGCATTTTTGACAGGCCCGCCTTTCGGAAAATCGGCAACCGCTTCCTTGAGCATTTTTCCGGCAAGCGCGCCCGAAAGCGGACGGTATTGAATTTTCCGAAAAGCCACCTTCATCGGAGGCCCCGCATGTAGCTGCAGTCCTAACTTCCCCGAAGCCAATGCCAACGGATGCCTATCGGTAATGTCCACGGTGACGACTCCGTTCACGAGATGGATGAGACGATTTCCGACAGCGACGATTCGCAGTGTGTTCCACTCAGTCGGGACAAGGTCAGCAGAAGGCGAAACTTCAGCGAGAATTTTCTTCGACTCGTCCGCAGCAAACTCAACTCGCTGATGCCGCGTCGCAATGATCCCGCGTTTTCCGAGTTTCTCTCCATACATCATTCCGAAATACTCAGGCTTGGGATGGAGGTCTGCTTGATACCCCTTTAAAACCAAACCAGCCTCGTCGACGGTCTCGCTCCGATATTGAACCCCGGAATTGTTTC
>JAOFXR010000073.1 GCA_028047635.1 Verrucomicrobiales bacterium | reverse complement strand
AGATGATCCCGCTTGTCTGGAGTTGAGAATCCTCGAGCAAGCTACCACCGAAAGCCTGAGAAGAATCATTCGCCAGAACCAGCTGCTGCAAGGCATCAAAGCCAAGATCAAGCGTCCCTGCTGACGCATCGGAAAAACCGGCAAGAACAAATTGAGTGTCCCTGTCGGATGAAAAGATTTCCAGTCGGGGTGAATTAGTCCGCGTCACACGAGCCTCCACCCCCGAAGGAAGCAGAGGACTAAGTTCAGAAGCAAGGGCCTCAAGAGAGGTTCTCCCGGGGTTTTCCTGAAGGCTTTTGGTAGCCCAAGATGCCCCGTTAACCGAAATAAGAAACTCACTACTCCCCGAGTAGTCGAGGGGATTCCGAACAAGGGAACCAGACGAATTCGTCCACGTCGAAGGGGCATTTCTGGCTGTGAGGACTTGCTCCACGTTCTGAAGCTGGGCAAGAAAGACGTTCTGGAAGGCCTGACCAAAGGCATAGGCATCACCGGTATTAATATCGAGAAACGGGACATCTTCCCCGTAGATCCCCGAAGCCTGCAGAGCGGAAGCCCAACCAGAAACACCCCCGGCCATGTTAAGAATATCCTGCGACGTCAATCGCGAAAATGACGCGAGGGTTTCATCCGAAGTCGACATCGGAGCATTCCCATCAAACAGGTCGTTATCCGAAAAAGTCAACGCCCCCGTGACTCCGATGATCCCCCCGATGTGAGTGTCAGAATTCGGGACATTGTTAACCGCCACCTGGATTTGGAATTCAGCCGAATTCTGATTATCAGTGGTCGGCGTGCTGAAATCGTGGACCGAGTCCCAAGTGCCGCCCGATTGGAGATTCTTCATCTCACCAAGATCAAGGCGACCGTCCTGATTGATATCGCTGAACGAAAATTCTCCCGAGACATCCAGGCGGAAATCGGAACTAAGCGCATACGCTCCGGCTCCACTGCTATTTTCCTGCATTCCAAGCAGGCCAATCTGCACGCCAAAAGTTGAAAGAGGATCGGTGGTCGATGTGTGAAGTACATTCGCGCCCACTGAAAGCCCTTCGTCGCCGAACAAATCGATCCAAAACTTGTCGTCTCCTAAATTATCGAGCTTGTCGTCAACTGAACCCGTGCTTTGCAGCGCAGAAAGATCCGCCTTGATGCGAAAACTGAGATCCCTACTTGAGTCAACATTGACTTCAGTCCCCTCTTCGATCCGGACATTCAGTTCCTCCTCAACATTACCAAGACGAATTTCAGTCGCTTCAAGGGGGGGGGTCATGGTTGATATTAACAAGAAGATCGAGGCCGAAAGCCGAAGACTCATCAACTACGGTCCCAGAAAGTCCGAAGCTACCGATCGCTGTCTGAATGCCGAGTCTAAGTTTTTCGGAATCCGGGTTTTCCCCGTCGAGGATATCGGCAATCCCTTGATTACCAGCTGCAAACTTAAAGAAATTTCCGATATCATTCCCGATGACGTCGTCCAATGTTTTATCCACCAGAGGAACCAGTGTATCAGCGTACTCACTATTGTAGGTGGTATTGAGCGAATCACCGAGATTTCCTAACTCGTCAAAAGTACTTTTTAGCTGTGAACTCAGCTTCTCTTGGATACGGTCGACTCCTTCTGGCGGGGTGGAGGGCTCGTAGAGATTTGCAGAGAGCAACAGGCGCTGTTCCATCTGCTCCACATCAAAGACGGGAGTGGAGTAAGGATCCTCTCCCAACCGCGTCTTCGTTCGATTCTCTGACCGTTTACGATTCATGGGTTAGAGAACCAACGCAGCCCCGAGTGACGTCACACACTGGACCGCGCATAATGGTGTAATCTTGGGCATTAAGTTTCAAAGAGAGAAAATATGATCCTAGGGGTGTTGCCCTTAAAAACAACCATTTTTCTATCAAAAACAGGGGAAAACTCCCCTCAAACCAGAAAGAGAATCCTTTGCTCCATTCATGTCAGATTACCCCTCTCTTCGAAAAAAAATTAACCCATTGATTGTCATTGAGTTATCCTTTTTTATCGGTAAAAGGAACTGCTACTCCCAAAGAACCAGGCCACCCGGGACTAACCCTTTCTTACCCCGAAGACCGCCGCGTGAATGAAAGGTGCTCTTCCAGCCATGTGTCCATCCGAAGGACAGCCTCACGCTGTTTTTCACCGAGCTTTTCGGCAGATCGCTGCGATCTCCGACTACCTGAAATAGCCATTGAGTAGGAGCCGGGCGCCCCGAGTTCAAGAAGCGACTTGATCCGCTTACATCTGGCGGGTCGCATAAATCGGACAAGCAGTTCGTCCTCCATAGACATGAAGTAGCGAGCAGAGCCTGGCTCACCTTGCCGACCAGCACGCCCAATTAGTTGGCGATCAATCCGAGGCGAGAGATTATATTCCACAGCAATGACGTGAAGCCCGCCAAGCGAGAGAACCTCCTCGCTCAGGCGAATGTCCGTTCCTCGCCCGGCCATGTTCGTCGCAATCGTGATCTGCCCCTTCTCCCCGGCTTTTTCGACTATTGCTGCTTCCTCCTCATGGCGCACCGCATTGAGAACCGAATGGGGAAGTCCTTTTTGTGTGAGTTTTTCAGAAAGCTCTTCGCTGACGGAAACCGTCCGACTGCCAACCAGCACCGGTCTGCCATCTCGGTTAAAACGCTCGATTTCTTCGATCACCGCCTCATACTTTTTCTCCTTTATGGCAAATACTTTCGGCGGTTCCTCAACCCTGGCGAGCGGACGATGGGTGGGAATGGAGACAACCGAGAGACGATAAACCCTCCAAAGTTCCGATGATGATTCGTGGGCTGTGCCTGAAACACCGGCAATCGAATGAAACATTCGAAAGAATCTTTGGAAGCTCATGCTCGCCTGCGTTTCCGTCGGATCAGTGATGGCTATTTCTTCCTTAGCTTCGATTGCTTGGTGCAGGCCCTGCTTCCAAGTTCTTCCGGGCATAATTCGCCCGGTCAGCTCATCAACGATTTCAATTTTGTTCTCAGCGGTGATCACATAATGCGTGTCGCGCTGGAAAAAATGACGAGCCACAAGTGCCTGTCGAACCAGTTCGTTACGACGATCCTGTGACCTCCAAATTGCCGGGAGCCGATGTGAGTGGCGGGCGATTGCTGACTTACCGCGATTTTTGAGTTTGATTTCTCCATAGGCAAAATCGACATCGTAATCGTCACCGGACTTCAGCATCAGGGCGAGATCACGGGCAATCGTGCAGCAAAGTTCGAGTGAGTTGCCGGGCATCTTCCGGCTGATGATGAGGGGGGTCACTGCTTCATCAATCAGGATATTATCGGCCTCATCAATGATGACGGTATGGATCCCTCTCTGGAGCAGTCCTCCTTGAGATGTCGAATTGCCTAAATGAGAGAGATGCCTAATGAGGCGGCACTGCGGTGTTTGATCGAAACCAAGCTTCAGACGGTCACGCAAGAAATCAGCAAGGATCTCCTGACTGGTCGTGTAGACGACCTCTTTGCAATACTGAGCCGTGCGTTCACCTGGCGTCATTTCTGCCACGACATGACCAACTTGAACGCCACAGAATTCATAAAACGCTGCAAGAGTTTCAGAATCTCTTTTCGCAAGGTAATCATTCGCCGTCACGATATGGCAGGGTCGCCCAATCCACCCTGCTAGGGTTGCGGCCAACCCAATGGTAAGTGTCTTCCCCTCTCCTGTCGCCATTTCAGCAAAGAGCCCTCGCTGAACCGCCATGGCTCCGATGATTTGTTCCCGATAAGGAGTGAGGCCTAACACATCGTGCGCCACCCTTGAGAGACAGGCAAAAGCCTCTCGCACAGATCGTTTCGATTGATCCCCTCGCTTGAACCTTCGACTGGAATCCCTCAGCCTGGACTCAAACTCCTTCTGAGGAAGGCGTTCGATTTCTTTTTCAAGAATGCGGAGAGACGCATCGGCTTCCCTCGATAAAACCCGGAGGAGTCGCTTACGACGCTTAACCACTCCATGAAGCCAATCTACTCTTTTATCAATCCCGCGAGCGACCTTACGGGGCGGTTTCGGCTCCGCATTGTAAAACTGCTTCGTGGGAGTGATCATGAATTTTTCCCTTTCTGAAACGTCTGCCGAAGAATCCGGCTCCACTGAAAGCGCAACGGCTCAGGAGGCAATCGAAATTTAATCTGACCTGTGATTCTCGCTGAGTCAGGCAATCTCCCTGGCGGAAAATCGAGTTGAGAACGGACGAGATAAAAATCCTCAGCTGCAATCATTCCGGAATTATCTCCCTTCTTGATCTGGATGGCACCGCCAGCCAACCATCCCAAAGCGGCGGTAGGCAACCTCGCCTGACCAGCGGGTGTGACTTCCTGAGTCTTCACTGGGATGACCTGCCCAACCTCCTGATAGAGCCGCACTTCTGATCCAGATATTTGATTATCAAAGAGATTCCCCGACTGCTTCTGAGGCACAACAGAGACGAACTCGAAACGATTCGGGTCAAAAATGCGACCGATTTCAGTGCCACGTGGAGCCCATGTACCAACCATTTCCCGACTCTGTGGTGAAGTCCAGATACCGTCTCTTGGGGCCACAATGAGAAGAGCTTCGCGCTGACGCTGCAGCTCCTGCAGCAGCATCCGCCGCGCTTTTGCCAACCCCGTTAAAGAACCAATCACTGTTCCGTACTGATTGCGCCTCGCCTCCTCAATTTGCGTATCAAGCTGGTCGATTTGCAGAATGGAACCCTCGATGTCAAACTCGAGCTCTAAATTAGAAAGCCGAACAAGAGGTTGCCCCGCTTTCACTACCTGAGGGGAATCGACCAGCAATTCAGCAATAGCACCAGAACTAGGGGCATAAACCACTGTCTCCTCTGCCGGATTGAGAACGCCTGCTGCGCGGAAACTTCTCGGAAAAGGGATGAATCCGATGATGCCAACAACACAGATGAGCAAAATAGCCGTCACCGAGAAGGCTCGCCTACGATGCCTATCCAGCCGCTCGCAGGTAACAAGGTAATGAATCAGCTTCCCAATAGGGACGAGAAAGTAAAGAAACACACAGAACCCCGCGATCGCGACACCAAGGCCTAGAAATCCTTGCGCTACGTAATAAGTAATAAATACCAGCAAGATGATTCGATAGATAAACGCTGCAATCCCGTAAATCGTCAGCCAGGACGCTTCCCCCTGCGCGTGAGCCGGGCTTACGATTTTTTTTCCTCCGAAGAGAAAACGTTCACCGAGAAACTTCAACTGCCGCGTGGCCCGTTGATACAGGTTGGGCAAATCAAACAGGTCACTGAAAATATAATATCCATCAAAGCGCAATAAGGGATTGGCGTTGAAGAGCACCGTCGAAATCGAAGCGATGAACATCACATTGTAAGCGAGGCGATTCACGAGCGGGTCAGACGTCGTCAGCCAGACATACAGGGCGATCGACGCGATCAAGAATTCCGAACCCATCCCTGCGGCATCAACCGCGATCCGCTGCCAACGGCGACGGAAACCCCAGCTTGAAGTGGCATCAACATAAGGCAAGGGCGTTAGTAGCATCAGCATGACACCCGCCTTCCTCACTTCTCCGCCAAAGTGCTTGCACACAATTCCGTGACCGAATTCGTGGAAGACCTTGATGAGAACCGTGGAAGCGTAGAGATAAAAAAGGTTACTTGGAGCGAGCACTCCTGAACTTTGGTCAGCGAGATCATCGATATGCCCGATCGCAGTCCAGATTGCGGAACCCACAACTCCCAGCCAGACAAGAAAACCAATCGGACTCAGGAATGGCTTGAAGAAAGGCCTCAAAACAGTGAGCAGCCTGTCAGGGTCAAATAACGGAATATTGAGGAATAAAAAATTAGCCGCCTGCCCTCGCAGTTTTTGGGTCTTCGTCTTGCGCTGCCTTTCAAAGAGCTGGCGGCTGTCGGGTGCCAGATCAGACTGAAGTAAATTCGCCCGGTAGAGTTGGGAAAGAACCTGAATCACTTCCTCCTGCCCGGGCGCTTCATCCGGAAAGAGAGCGAGACATTCCTGCCAGACATCGCCAACCGTTCTGTCACCTTTGAGTCGCCCGACAAAAGCATAAGCTTCGGGCGTTATTCTGAAGTATTCGTTGTTGAGCGGATCACGGAGGAGATACCAGACCTGCCCCCGAAAGACCTGACGGTTCATGCTGACAGCAGGGTTTAAACGCACACATCCGCTGGACACCCGGTGCCACGAATCGCTGAACATTTGTTGCCTCTCAACCATGGTGTCAGAACCAGAAACGCATTCTGAGATAATCCACCGCCTGTCTTGTCAAAATCCAGATCAAGGGGCGTTCTCCACAGTCAATTTTCACAATCCCGGACATTCCCGGCCTCCACCACTCCGCCGGTTCGCCAAGGAACCGAGCATGGACGATCAACATATTCCCATCCTCCTCGGGCACCGCGAGCGGTTCGACAAATTCAACGGTCACCGGGTAGCGCTGATCCGGTTGACTCTCGAAAGCGGCCTCCCCCATGGAACCCGATACGACGCGGGTGGCTTCACTCTCCGGCAACTTTAGCTCAGCGAACATACCTTCAAGCGGGCTCAATTTCATTAAAGCCTCGCCCCGAGCAACCGGTGACCCGATACGCTCTTTCAGGTCCCCTTCAAGAACGACCCCGTCAACTGGTGCATTAATGGTCGCCATATCGAGATTGAACTGAACCTTCTTAAGCGCAGCCCTTGTTTCCCCGGCCTTTGCGATGGCGATATGCATCTCAGCCGGAGTTGCCTCCGCACGTGCCAACTGAGCTTCCGAAACAAATCGTTCAACCGTGGCTGCTAACTCTGCCTTATTAAGTTCCAACTCAGACGTGTCCATTAAGACAAGTGGCTGACCGCTGATGACTTGATCTCCTGCTTCTACCTCTACCGATTGGATGTAACCATCAAAGGGAGAAGGAAGATGAAACACCTCCTCAGGTTGGAGGACGAACGACGTCTTAACCTTAAAACCCCAGGGATAAAGGAAAAGAAAAGCGATTGCCGCCGCGACTGCGAGCAGTCCGAGCTTGATCCAGGTATGCTCATGGCCGAATAGGCTGCCAGCCCAGCGACGAACCGAGCTTGCCAGTCGCGCCCCGAACCAACGATCTGTTTCGTGGAGATCAGACAGGCGTCGATAACATAAGTCAGCGGTGAGGCGCAGTTCCTGAAGGTCTTCCGTCGAAAACGACTCACTTCGCTCCAGCGTAATCGCCGCTAGCGGCTTGCCTTCTTTGCGAATGGGTATGGAAGCAAGCTGCGTGATACCAACATGGCGGGCATACCGTTCATGCTCTCTCTCAATGGCAGCATTGACCGCACTACCTGGCCAGACAATCTCATCATCCTGATCAAGGCACTCCTCCATGGCAGCTTCAAGGAGTCTCGAAATTTCCATCTTACGATTGATTTTCTCAGCGTGATTGGTCGCTTTCAGCCGAACGTAGTGTCCTCGAACCCATCCTAGCGAAACGCGATCCGAAGAAAAACGAACCGCCAACTCATTACACAGCACCATCGCCGCGGCCAAAAATCGCTTTTCCTCATTTAAAAGAAGACCAAGGTTGAGCGTCGTTGAGAGGGGAGAACCCGCCGAAGAGGATTCCTGGGCATTCTCTGGTGAGGTGAAAGCTGAGGCACCATAGACCAGAGGCGAATCGATCATGAGCTGCTCGATTCTCTGACCCGGGCGAAAAAAATCCTCGTCGCCATAGCGAATGAAGGTCGCTATACAGCCGGACTTACTCTCCTCGAGGCGGAGCGGCAACGCCGCTGCCCAGATACCCTCGCTGATCGATTCAACTCGGAGGCAATCCCCCTCCCCTTCCATCCTTGTCACGAATTCAACGAGGTTATCTCGGTGATTGGCAAGACGGTGCCGTGTTTCTTCTGCATCCGGCCAGACGGCAATCGGCACCCATTCAAGTGCTTGCTCCTCGTCCTCTGTTCCCGCCAGGATCATTCCACTGGCAGCTTCCAATTGCCCGCAGAATACCCGCAACAACTCGACCCAAAAGGCAGCATCGCGGCCCTCAAAGTTCCACAGCTTCTCGATCTCAATCTGTGATTTTGATTTTGGAATCGGCATAAGGACTCTGTCAACGTATTGGTTAGGGCACCCCAATATATCTTGAAAAGGGGAAACTACTGTATCACCATCATTCGAGATCACTACTTCATGATAAGTATTCTATCCCTACACATTATTCAAGGGCTTCGACCCGTTCTGCTCGTTCTGCTCGTTCTGCTCGTTTTTGCCCAGAAACCCAAGGCCTATTCACAAGACAGTTCCGGCCGGGGCAATTTCGAAAATTCACTGGAGATGAGATTCGCGGAAGTAGATGAAGGTCGAGTCCTATTTAGCATTTGGGAAACTAGGGTCAAGGACTACCGGTCATTTGTCAACGAAACCAAACGGAACTGGTCTGACCCGGGAATCATCCAAGATAACAACCATCCGGCTGTGATGGTTTCATGGGAAGATGCGACGCAGTTTTGCCGGTGGCTCACGGACAAAGAAGTGAAGGCCGGAACGATCCAGGAGGGGTGTCGGTATCGACTACCCACCTCGGCAGAATGGAGTTTAGCTGTCGGATTGAAGACGCCGGATTATACGGACACCAACGCGTTGCTTCAAGGTCCGTCGCAAACCGAATTTCCGTGGGGGGGTGGCTGGCCACCCAGCGAAAAGGCGGGCAATTACCACCCCGATCTCGGCTGTGACTCTTTTCCTACCACCGCACCGGTCGGGAGCTTCTCTCCAAATCAATTTGGCCTGTTCGATATGGGTGGGAATGTTTGGGAATGGTGCTCGGACTCATTCAAAAGCTCAATTGACTTCCGCGTTCTCAGAGGAGCTTCCTGGCGCATGCGATCACCCGGAGATTTACTCAGCTCGATTGAAATCGGAAATGTCGGTCACATCCGCCTCACTACCTATGGATTCCGC
>JAOFXR010000072.1 GCA_028047635.1 Verrucomicrobiales bacterium | reverse complement strand
CCTCTGATCTGAAATCCGCATCGAATCGGAGTCGTCGATGAGAATGGCGATTTCACGCTCGATCTCCCGCTCTTCGAGAAAGGAACGAACCGGTTGCACGAGGATGATGAGGAGAACGGCGAGCGCTCCCAGTCGAAGCGCGAGGAGCCAGCGGCCTTTTGCTTTCTTTACGAGTGTTTTCTCAAACTGATAGAGCCAGACGAGAATCTCAGTGGCGAGTCCGCCCATAACGGCAATCGCCACGAGTGACCATGAGGTTGCGAGTGAAACGAATTGGGCGAGGCACTGAATGGAAAACCAAATCGTAAGGCTCGCCGCAATTGCTCCGACAATGATAACCGGGATGGCGATGATCGGGAATCGCTTTCGCAGGAGGAGGGTGATGATCCACAGGATTCCGAACACAGCGATTCCTCCGCCTGCGGTCCAGCCGTTGAGGGATTCGATGAGGTCTTCTCGGCTGTAGTCTTCGGGATTCAAAAGGGAAAGGGGGTGGGTCAGGATTTACTGAACTTCGCGAGCTGTTCGCGAAAAGCGTTGGACGGGGCATCTCGTGCCTCGAACTGGATGTTGATTTCTTCTCCCATACGGCGGCTTATCGCGATCCAGCGGGAGAGTGCAATTTCGACGAGGAGAAAAAAGAAGGCTCCGAGAGCGAGATATTTCCATAGCTCCTGACCGAACTGATTACCGTTTAAAAATCCCACGAGTTCTTCCAGGGTTTTGGGCTGTGTCAGGGTGATGAAATTACCAAGGAAAGCGTAGTCACTTTCCGTAAGCCGTTTCAACTGACTCTCTGCAGGATCGCGTTTCACGGTGAAGGGGATTTCGTTTTGTCCTTCTTTCAGGAAGTCGGTGAAGTAAGCGCGCTGGTCTTCAGGGATTTCGATGCGATAAAGACCCGAGGAAATTTCTCCCTGGAGTTTGAGAACGGATCCTTCTTCCTGTGAGCTAAGTTGAGCCGTGCGGGGACGTCGTCCTGGGCCAATGACGTCGTAGGTCGTGAGCGCGGATTGACGACCTGCGCCCTCCTCGTTCGTTTGGAAACTGCGCAGTTGAAGCGAAGGGATCAGTTCCCGTTTGAGTTTGGGAGCTTCCCAAAAGAGAGCCACTTTAGCGTCGCCTGAATCTTCGCGGTAAATGGCTTTAATGTCATACCAGCGCCCTGCTTCGAATTTCTGAGAAACCTTGCGGCGTCCTTCGGGCATTTTGTAATCGCCGATACGTTTTCCATCGATCCAGACTTCGAGGTAGTCATCTACTTCAGCGGAAAAGGTGTAACGGTCCGGATAGGGGAATTGAATTTTCCCTGTCCACTCGACTCGGAATTTATCATTGGGGACTCCGGGAGCCGGGCTTCCTCCGAGCCAGTTGAATGAAATGGTCTCATCCTGTCGGACATGAGTAGGCGTTTGTGAGGAGTGGCTCGCGTAATAGCTGCCGATCAGTCCTTCGCCAATGGCACGGGAACGCTTTCCACTCAGCCCGATATTCACTTCCCAGCCCGGGTCAAGGTTGAGGCGGTAGGCAGCAGGATTGGCGAGATCGTAGACGAGCTCGTGAATGAACGGGAGGAATGACTGTCGAGTCACGAGGTTTCCCGAAGACAGGTCGAGTGGAATCGCGGTTTGCACGACCTGTCCTCGCCCAACTCGGCGTGAGGCGATAAGGATGTCTCCGTTGTTGAGGCGGGCGCCAACCGAGGTCTCGTTGGTGAGATCTTCTGGAACGGTTTGTTTCCGATAGTTGGTGATTACGGTATTGGAAAAATCGCTCTTGGCGGTGTCTGCGATTTTCTCGAGAGAGGGGTGTGTCAGAGTTTGCGCGGAAGGAGTGAAAGACTCGTCAGGCGATGACATCGTCACGGTCTCTCCCACGGTGACAGGCAGGAAGGGTTCGTTGTTTCTCGTCTTCCATTCGTTGTAGAAGGAGGCATCTGATTTGCGCCCCGAGGCAATCAGAAGCCCGCCGCCTTGCTCGACATATCCGGAAAGGGCGTCGGCGGTGACGGAGGACAGTTTGGGAACGTCGGCAAGAATTACCGCATCGAATTCTGAGAAGTCGGTAATCGTCGAGGCATCGGGAAGATCGACCACTTGAGGTTCGACGAGAAAATTGATCCGATCGAGAGTCGGGTCGAAATTGGCCTCGAAGTCATCGGAAGCTTCGTCGCTGACGCCTTGAATATTCGCATCGAGCGTTGGGTCCAGAGTAAGTGAAGAAGGTGCCAGTGCGACAGCGGCAAAAGCAGAGGCGCGATCAAAGGCGCGTGAAGAAGGGCGGCCATCGACGATGAGAGTGCGAAGACTGTGGGCGACGTTTACGGCGGTGAATCCGACGTTGTCGGTTGTGATGTCATCTTCGACTTCGAGTGTGAATGTCAGTGCCTGTGCTCCGGGGGCGCTGAAAAGGTGCGAGAAGGTGACTGTCTGGCGCTCTCCGGGAGGAAGTTGGCCCAGTGACTCGTCACGATATTCTCTTTCATTATCGATCGAAAGGATCAGTGCGCCCGGTGTTACGGCTTCGTTGCCTGTATTTTCGACGGTTACTGTGATATCGACGGGGCGATCCACGCCCACGATGTCGCGAGAGAGTTTGATATCCCGGACAGCCAGGTTCCTCACGTAATCGGGAAGCGGCATTTTTCGCAGCATGATCTGCGGCACGGTGGGAAGATTTTTGAACGCGTCGTTGAGGAAATTCCAACGACCGCTTTTTCCAATTTCCCAGCCGACGTTTTGCTCGTCGGTGAAAAGGACGATCTGTTTCGCGGGATTGTCACCTCTTGCCAGGCTGAGCGAGGCGAGGGTGAGTGCTTGATAGGTCGTCATCGCCCCGTCGAGAGGGGCGAGTTCTTCCAGCACCGCGTCGAGCTCTGACCTGTCGGTAGTAGGATCAAGAATGAGGGCGGCAGGGCTTGGGCCTCCGAGAATGAGGCTGAAGGCATGGCCGCGAGGGGCGCGTTTCACGAGGGTTCTCGCCTCTTCGACCGCTCGCTCAAAATTGGTCGTGCCATCGACGGCAACGGACATGGAGGTAGAGCCGTCAATAACCAGGGCGATGTCCTGACGGGCGCCGGGGGTGAAGCGGGAAAGATTGAGATACTTTTCAAACAGGACGAGAGCGATGCAGGAGAGAAGTAAAAGAATAGAGATGCCTGCGATCCAACGTCGCCATTTCGGTTCGTTGTGTAGAACGACGGCCACTCCGAGTCCAACGACGGCGATGAGTAAAAGAGGAAGGACGAGGAGCCAGGGAATGGTCGAGCCGGGAGGAATGAAAGGGCGGGCGATGGCGAGGGCGAGTAGCCCGACGAGGAGGCATCGCGTCGCCATGAGGAGTGCTTCCTCCAACTGAATTCGACGGTTCCGAATCGCGAGCGATTCGAGGATAAAGTTCATCGCGCCCCATTCGACAACACGGCTGGAGCGCCGGTTGAGCAAATGGATGATGATCGGAATGAGAATTCCGAGAGCACCGATGAGCAAAGCTGTGTTGAGGAAGAGCATTTTCGCGCTGCGCGCGATAAAAAGTTAAAGGTGAAAAGTAAAAAGTAGCTTGGCTTGTGGTTGGCGCTTCGCGCCGTGGAAAACTTGGGACTCCTAGCTAGCGCTGGGAAAAGTAACTGAAGAGGGCTTCGGGGACAGGCGTTGAGGTGTTGATCGGAACGTAGTCGGCTTGCATTTGGCCGCAGGCGAGTTCGATGGACTTGAGGTGTTCCTGGACGCGGTCGAGGTAGGAGGCTCGAATCGTTGAGGGATCGATATTGAGTCGGCGGCCTTCGACTTCCATGCATTTGAAGTCGTCGAACTTTTCGAAAGGGAAGGTGAACTCTTCCTCGGCCATGAGGTGAAAGACGACGAGTTCGTGATTCCGGTAGCGGAAGTGGTGGAGCGCTTTCTTGATTGCCTCGGCGTCGTCGAAAAGGTCACTGATAATGATGACGAGTCCGCGGGATGGAATGCGGTCGGCAATTTCGTGAAAAATGTCAGCGCAGCGGGTGTCTTCCGCTGGCTCAGTAGTGGCGAGCTCTTCCAACACGGCTCTCACCTGACTGGGTTTCGCGACGGGTCGCATGTATTTGCGAATTCCATCGGCAAATGTCACCAGTCCGACGGCGTCCTGCTGGCGTATGAGAAGGTAGGTGAGCGCGGCGGCGAGGTAGCGGCCGTATTCGTATTTGGAGAGATTTTCGGTTCCTCCGAGAGAGGCTGCTTTTTCTCCTGCGTATCCCATCGAGCCCGATGCATCGACGAGTATCGTCGCGCGCATGTTGGTCTCTTCGATGTATTGCTTAATATAATAGCGGTCGCTTTTTCCGTAGACTCGCCAGTCCAGATTGCGAAGATCGTCGCCGGCAACGTACTGGCGGTGTTCAGCGAATTCGACTGAAAATCCTTTGTGGGGACTTGTGTGACGGCCGTTGATGGTTCCTTCCTTCGCGCTACGCGCAAGGAATTCGAGCCTGCCGATCATGGTGGTGATCTCGCTTGGCAGGAGGTCGGAAAATTGGGTGGAACCCGTTTCAGCCATAGGACGCTTTTGGAAAAAGTGGCTTAAACTTCGAGGTCCGCTTTAGGCTGGAACTGCTCGACGAGGCGCTGGACGATATCGTCACTGGTGACCCCTGCTGCTTCAGCGTTGAAGGTGGTGAGGACACGGTGGCGAAGCACGGGGAGAGCGACGGCTCGCACATCGGCGGTCGTGGCGTGAAATCTTCCCTGAAGAATCGCTCGTGCTTTCGCCGCGAGGATCAGGTAAATGCCGGCACGGGGACCTGCTCCCCATGAGACCATTTCCCGAACGAAGTCGGGTGCTTCGTCTTCGCGAGGGCGCGAGGCACGCGTGATCTGCGAGGCGTAAGCGACGACGTGGTCAGCGACGGGGACTCGTCGCACGACTTTCTGAAGTCGTGCGACCGCTTCACCATCGAGCTGTTTCGTGATATTGGCCCGGTAGGTGCCGGTGACGCGTTTGATGATGGCCTCCTCTTCCGGAGCGCTTGGATAGTTCACCCGAATGTTGAACATGAAACGGTCAAGCTGGGCTTCGGGAAGTGGGTAAGTTCCCTCCTGCTCAATCGGGTTCTGAGTCGCGAGCACGAAAAACGGATCGGGAAGGGGGTAGGTTTCGTCGCCGATCGTGACGTGATTTTCCTGCATCGCCTCAAGGAGCGCTGCCTGGGTTTTGGGAGGGGTCCGGTTGATCTCGTCAGCAAGAATCATGTTGGCGAAAATCGGACCTTTCACGAATTTGAAGATTCGCTTTCCGGTGCTCATGTCTTCCTCAAGCACTTCCGTTCCGGTGATGTCAGCCGGCATGAGGTCGGGAGTGAACTGAACGCGTTTGAAGCTGAGGTCCAGCACTTCCGAGAGCGTGGAAATGAGAAGCGTTTTGGCGAGGCCTGGCACACCGACGAGGAGGGCGTGGGAGCGGCAGAAGATAGAAATCAGCAATTGCTCGATGACCTCCTCCTGACCAACGACGACAAGATCGAGTTGCTCTTTCATCGCCGCGTAGGCGTCCTGCAATTCAGCGATGATTTCCTTGTCGGAACTCTCGAGTTCTTTTTCCGTTGTAGTGGTTTCTGCCATGATTTGAAGGGGGTGGAGCAGGTTCGAAATAGCGCTGCTGGTAGAGTAGATCTTAATCGCAGACGAATCCTTCTGTCGAACGGGTTTTTTGCCTAATAGCGCGTATCCGGCGGCTCAAAATGACTAGCTCGAAAGGGTCTTCAGCCCTAAGCCGCAGCGTCTGCTATTCTGACACGCTAATATCGGTGATCGTGACGCTGAACGTTGAATCGGTGTCGTCCCCGTCTGCGAGAAGCCAGAGCCCCGATGTGATGAGGGGCTCATCGGGGAAACTAATTTTCAGAACAAACGAGCCGTCTGCTTCGGGCGCTGCCTGGATGGTCTCGATGAAGATATCTCCCATCGGGTTGATCCTGCTTTTCCCAATCGATGAGGCATCAGGCATGAGGAGAAAGCATCGAATTTTTCCTATCCCTTCGATTTTCCCGCCAAACATTGTTTCAAGGGTTTTGATCCAGCTGGGGGCGGCAAGGCGCTGAATTATGGATAGCTTTTTCGTGCCCGGCTCGATTAAGCCGAATCGCAAGAGGGCATCGTCGTGTTTCTTTGTCCAAATGGCTTCAGGGCCGAAGTTCAGTTTGCCTTTGATTGTGCCAGTAATCGTGGCTTCTCTCACTTTTACGGCCGCCGGGAATACAGAGACAAGAGGGGAGCTGCTTTTGGCGACTTCGATCGTCATGGATCCTTCGTTGTAGGCGATTCGGTTGGTCGGCACGCCATCGAACTCCAGTGCCTTCCATGAAGAGGGCTGGGTAAAGGAGGCAAGGAGACCTGTCGCTAAGAAAAGCTGAAAGAGGAGGAGCATTTTCGACGAATAAGGAGACTTCGGAGTTCGCTGTAGCCTCACGAAATAAGGCATACGGGTCAAGCTCTCAGCCTGAATTCATCAAGTCTTACCAATATTTCACATGGCCTTCATCATGGTTTCACATTGACGAGGAATCCTGTTCACATGATTCAATCAGAAATTACTATCGCGAGAGGAAGAATTGGATTCGACGAGCTGTTCTGGTTCGGCCGCCAACAGGCCTTTTCCTGCATTTTTGGGATTTTACTGCTTGGTGGCCTCGTTCTCACCAAGCAGTGGCAGCCAAATGGCGCGCTTTCCCGTTCTGATTTTCTCTTTCTCTATGCAGTGAGTCTGCAGGGGGCTCTCCTTGCTTTCCGATTGGAACACCGCGACGAGTTGGTGGTGATTTTCGCCTTCCACGTCCTCGCTACCTTGATGGAGTGGTTTAAAACCTCTCCGGCAATCGGATCGTGGCAATATCCGGATACCAACGTGATTTTTCGAATCTATCAGGTTCCGATGTTCGCCGGCTTTCTCTACAGTGCTGTAGGGAGTTACATCGCGAGGGCCTGGAGGCTCTTCGATTTCAAATTTACGGGCTATCCGCCGCTGTGGACGACGATTGCTTTGGCCGTGCTCGCTTATGTGAACTTTTTCACCCATCACTTCGTTCCTGATTTTCGCTGGGTTCTGATTGCTCTTTCCGTGGCGATGTTCTGGAAGTGCGAGCTCTTTTTTCGGACTGGAGCTCGATATCGACAAATGCCACTGCTGATCGGTCTGGGGATGGTTGCTCTTGCGATCTGGGGCGCGGAAAATATCGGGACTTATGTGAAAGCATGGAGTTATCCCGGGCAGGAGGCGGGGTGGAAGCCGGTCTCGAGTCAGAAATTTTGGGCGTGGTATTTGCTCATGATGTTGAGTTTTGTTCTCGTTTCTCTGGTGCATTTCCGTAGTCACTCTCTTGATGACAAGTCAGAGAAGGTTGCTTAACCGTTCTGTGTGAAACTAATTTTTTCTCTTCTTCTTCACGTGCTCGTAATTAATGGGATCATTTTGAATGCCTTCGCTCTCGACTATGAAGGCGACATCATGCCTGTCTTCGTGAAGAAGTGCGCAGAGTGCCACAGTAACGAATCAGGCAAAGCCAAAGGAGGTTTCAAGGTGGACGACCCGAAGCATCTTCTCGGCCGCCTCAGCAAAAACAGCCTCGTCGTTCCCGGTGACTGGGACGCGAGCTACCTTTTCATCACGCTCTATCGTCCTGAAGGGCATGAAGATGCGATGCCGCCAGAGGGAAAAGGGGAGCGACTTACGCCAGAGGAAGTGAAGATGGTTCAGGACTGGATCACGGAAGGAGCGCCGATTCTAGGTGAGCGTGGGGAAAAAGGAGAAATGACCGCCGCTACTGAAGCTGCGGATGAAAAGCCGATGATGGCCGAGTCTCCGAAGCCGCAGAATTGGACGAATCAGGCGGGAAAGACGATTGTCGCGACTTTGTTGAAAGTCGACGGCGATGTTGCTTTGTTGCGAATGGCGAATGGGAAAGTGTTCAAAGTGCCGGTCGCGAGTTTGTCGGCCGAGAGCCAGGCGAAGTTGAAGGAATGAGGAAATGGTCGCTGCGGAGGTAGAAGGCTTTTGGCCAATGGCCTTTGTGAGTAGAGGCGTTCGGGAATCACCGGCATTCCGCGTAAATCTTCGCCGCTTCACTCGGAGAGTAAAGCCTACGTGCCCATCACTCTCCGAGTGATAATTCAGAGCCTACCCGCTCGGTGGTAAACCCTTATCCGGTTTCACATGAACGTCCGTATCACCCAGTCAAATACTCGATCGGGAAGTAGGGCCCGGGCAACCAAAGTAGGTTTTGCGAGGTAGCCGGCGACGCACCGGGTGTTGGGTTTTTTCGATTCCACGGCTTTGACGATGACGTTGGCAATTACGGAAGGTTTCGATGCCTTTCCACTTGAGAAAGTGTCACGCGTTGCCTTCACCATTTTGCCGGCGAGCGTTTCGTAGGGGCCGTTTTTGGAGCGTTCGAGAAGGGGATTAATCAGCACTTCTTCAAACTCGGTTTCGATCGCGCCTGGTTCAATGATGACCACATCAATTCCAAACTGCGCCACTTCAATGCGGAGGCAGTCGGACCATCCTTCGAGGGCGTGTTTGGTGGCGTGATACCATGCACCGAGTGGCGTGTAAACTTTCCCTCCCATCGAGGATAGGTTGATGATCGTGCCGCTGCCTTGTTCTCTCATGGTGGGGAGAACGAGTTGGGTGAGGCGGGCGAGGCCGAAGAGGTTCACTTCGAATTGCTCCCGTGCTTCGCTGATGCTGATGTCTTCGACGGAGCCATAGGTCCCGTAGCCTGCGTTGTTGATGAGAACGTCGATGCGGCTTTCCCGCTTCAATACTTCAGCGACGAACTCTTCGATCGACGCCTCGTCGGTGAGATCGAGAAAGTGGATTGATACGCCCGACTTGACGAGCGATTCCATTTTCCCGACGCGTCTGGCGCCTCCCGAAACCCTGTGCCCTCGTTCTGTGAGAGTTAGGGCGGTGGCTTTTCCTAATCCGCTGGAAGCACCGGTTATGAGGATGACTTGGGATTCCATTTCGAATCAGTCAGTTTTATCGATCCTGCCTTGTTCCATGAGGCGGGATCGAGGTTGAAATAGGCGCTCATTTCGGCGTATACATCGGGACTGCTCTCCTTGAGATCCTGTGCCTCTTCGAAAAACGTTTC
>JAOFXR010000071.1 GCA_028047635.1 Verrucomicrobiales bacterium | reverse complement strand
CGGACAGTTTTGCAACCTCGTTGCGCTGCGCCCTCCTGCCGTTCTCGCCTGGGACCTCTTTTTCTCAGAAAAAAGTGGCGACGAAAGCCACGACACCTATTTCGCGGATGAACTGTCTCTACACATCGGAGCCATTTCCGGGGCTGTCGCTGATGACTCACGACCAAACCTCGCTCCTTATCCCGCGAACAGCATCGGCAAGACCACTCCGATCACGAACGTCGCTGGCGATATCTCCGCATTGCTCGCGGCCCCCAACGGACAGGTTCCGATTCCATCAATTGCCGAGAGCGCCTGGACGGGCTTTGTGAACGCAGCCCCCTCCCGCATCGACGGGATCAGAAGGCATGTCCCTCTCATTGTGAATTTCGGCGGCAAGGTCTACCCCTCACTGATTCTCCAAATCGTGATGCAATTCGACGGCGCGACCTCGGAGGATGTCGAAATCATTCTTGGGAAAGCCATCACGATCACAGTCGGAGAATCTTCTCGCGTTATCCCGATCAGTGACGAAGGAAAAATGCCGATCAATTACCGCGACACCTCAACCTTCCTTGCCTGGGATTACGTTCAACTCATGGAGCGTCTCTCGGCCTTTGAGGAAACGGGTAACTGGGGCGATGACCTCCTTGAAATCGAAGACCGTATCCTCATCGTCGGTCAGATCGCGGCGGGACTCGCTGATTTTGGCCCTACCCCATACCGGGGGGCGGAACCGCTCGTGACCACGCAGGCAACCGCTCTGAGCAATATTCTTCAGGAAGACTTTCTAAAGCCGGTTTCTCTCTGGTTGACCTTGGCCGTCTGGCTCGGATTTGCGTGGCTTACGATCTGGTGGTTGAACCGTTCCACGGTTTCTCTCGCGTTCTTCATTCCGAGCCTTCTCGTCTTAGGATACGTCGCCCTCTCGTTTTTACTTTTTTCATCGAAAAATATTCTCCTTCCTTTGTTCATACCTGTTGCCGGCTTTCTCGTGCTACACGGTACTGCGATCGCCGACCGCTTAATTGCGGAAGCCAAAGAGAAGCGCGAAATCCGTTCGATCTTTGGGGCATATGCAGGAAAGGAACTGGTTGATAGCATCATCGCTTCGGGCCAGAAACCGCAACTGGGTGGCGAAAAATTGGAACTCACTGTTTTCTTCAGCGATATTGCGGGCTTCTCCTCTTTTTCCGAACAGCTCTCGCCCGAAGAACTGGTCTCGTTGATGATCAATTACTTGTCGGAATTCACCGACCTCTTAATGGACCAAGGCGGCGTTCTCGATAAGTATATTGGAGACGCGATCGTGGGAATGTTCGGCGTTCTTGTCCCTTACGAAGATCATGCGTATCGAGCCGTCGCTACCACGATCCTCATGCAGCGAAAGCAGCAGGAACTTTGTGAAAAATGGCAAAAAGAAGGCCGCTGGCCAGACGGGGTAAACTCCATGCGAACCCGTATTGGACTGAACACAGGTTCTGCCGTTATCGGAAACATGGGCTCACGGCAGCGCATTAACTTCACGATGACAGGTGACACCGTCAACCTCGCCGCGAGATGTGAAAGCGGTGCCAAGTCCTACGGCGCCTACACAATGATCACCGAAGCCACCCTGCTCGCAGCGAAGGCAACCAAGGATGACATCGTCTATCGCTATCTCGACAAAATCAGGGTCGCTGGGCGGAGCGAACACGTTTCGATGTTTGAAGTGATTGGCTTTAAAGACGCAGTGCCTCCCAATATCTCGGAGTGCCTCCAGATCTATCAGAAAGGGATCGACCGGTATATGGCGAACGAATGGACCGAGGCCCGGAAACATTTCGAGATGTCAGCCAAAGTAGAACCCTGGCAACCCGGGGTTCACACTGGAGTGAAGACAAACCCATCCCTAGTCATGTTGGAGCGGTGCGATAAACTTGCCCAAAATCCCCCGCCGGAAGACTGGGACGGCGTTTATGTGATGAAGGGAAAGTAGATCCCGAACGCCAGAGTGCCCGAATTCAAGTCATGACATCGATGACCAGACCCGCACCATGAGCGGTGAAAGATGAGTAGGATCGACAAACGCGGGAATCAGTCATGAACTAAGAACGACGCATTTTTCTATCGTCACCGTTCAAGCAGGTCGTCGATATAATCCGCACGAGTCTCAAGAATCACCGGTTGCGGACCGAACTCCGCCGCAAGCTCGTTTAGCAACTCAAGCATCTGTTCACGGTAAACGTCATACATCGGATCGTCGTCAATCCGCGTCGCATTGGTGACATCACAAGCTTTCGCGATCACTCGACCCCTCGCTGATTTTGTAATGGGCTTCATTTTCCTGCACAACCTCCCGGCGGGCCGAGGACCGAGGACCAAAATGATAAAATCAGCGCACCCCCCGATAGCGACCAGTCGATAGGAAGGGTAAAGAATCGAATCAACAAATTTAATCAGCGCCGAGCGGCCATCGGGATTGACCTTTACCACCTTCGTTCGCTCGTCAACGAAATCCATCGCAACCGCCAGTCAACTCACGAAGACGCTTTCGCCTAAGAGCCTCTCTAAGGAAATCATGGAAGAGTAATGCCACGGAAAGACTCAGCAGTACGTGTCCAAAGTGAAAACCTTGTGAGTCATTGAGAAGATAGATGGCGAGGTTAGAAGCAGCGAATGCGGCGGCAAGCAAAAAAAGCCAACAGTGTCTCCGTCGTTCTAAAAGCAATGATTCACGCCAAATCGCGACAACGAGTAGCGCGACTGCTGCGAACCCATAGAGCAACAATGCGACCGATATTTTCCACATGTCGGAACTACCGGTATGGTCGATCGCAGAAACAATCATCCCTGCCATCGTTTGCGTAACGATACCAAGACAAGTGAACCCTAGATAGACAGCGCCAGCTAATCCGCAGGTAAGTCGCTTCACCAGTGCCATATTCATATTTGGAGCCAATGTTTACGGCATCGCAGCCCGACCTAAGAGCGCACCCCCGATACGAGAGTATAGATTCGGATCAGAAAAGTCAATCAGCTCGGTGCGTTTTACGGGTTATCCAGCGCCGGCTCATAAGGTGATTTAGCAGTTTCGGCCTCTCCGCAATATCTCGCAACTGGCGCAGGTCGTGAGCGTAAGCCCGAGAGCCGCAGGCGAACAGGCTGAAGCGGACGACCTGCGCCAGTTGCGAGGCGATAATCCCCTCTTAATACAGATGGATTATAATACACCTAGAAAGTCTCTTAACAATTTGTTCCAATCCGGAACCCAAAACAGCCACGTGATGCAATCTGAAGCGCCGTCTAGACCTCCGTTAGCCCGGTTGAGTCTGTGAACAAGATAAGGTCGGGGCCGGCCATCCGGTCACGTGGCACTCCCGGTCTTAAAGTCCGTGCCGCATCTTAGATCTTTTGAATCTGTTTTGATGACACTGTGACTCTTCCACCGTGAGTTGTTTTGAGTGCCCCACTATCGCGTCAAGCACACCATGAAAAATACTCGAATATCATCTAACACTCCAGCTTTCTTTCTCGGCATCGATGTCGGTAAGCCTGATCTTTTTTGCCACATCATCGCTCCCGATCAAACTCTCAGCTAACGTTTTGACAACACTCCCGAAGACATTTGCACACTTCTCAAATGGCTGTTCTCCGTCACGACGCCTCTGCACTTCGCTGCCTGCCTCGAGCAGACTGGCCACTACGGTCGTGCCATCTCTAATGCTCTCGCCGACGCAGGTCTGGCTGCCGTTTATCTCGTAAACCCACGCCAGATCAAAGCGTATGGTGAGCAGCGATTGCGGCGCAACAAAAGCGACACCGCGGACGTCCGGCTCATCGCTGATTTCCTGCAGTCAGAACATTCAAAGCTCCGCCCCTGGGCGAAGCCAAGTGCTGATACTCTGCAGGTTAGAGAGTTAAGCCGTTACGCTGAATCCATCACCCAGGACAACTCGAGCCTGAAAACAAGATACGAGATGACAACTAACAAACCCATTTTGCGATCACTCAGACGCCGCATCAAAGTCCAGGAAAAAGAAATCGCGGATATTCGTCAACGCATCAACAAAATCGTAGAAGGAAATGAAGCGCTTCATCGCCAACGTGAGTTGCTAGCGAGGGTTCCCGGTATTGGCGATATCACCTGTCAGATCCTTCTCGCATAGCTTCCTGATCTGGAGCAATTCAGCAACGGGCGTCAGCTCGCGGCGTGGGCAGGAATTACTCCACGGCATTTTGTCAGTGGCACTTCCGGCCGTTCCACAACCCCGATCACAAAAATCGGCTCCGCCTATCTGAGACGGGCACTTTTTATGCCGGCGATGAATGCCCGCGTGTTCAATCCGCTGTTAAAAGCTTTTGCTGACCGTCTCAAAGACAATGGCAAAAACCCAAAGCAAACCATCGTAACAGTGATGCGAAACCTGCATCAAATTTATGGAATTCTAAAGTCTGACACTTCTTACAATCCCGAAAAAAGAGGTCTCCAAACCGCACTCTAATCCTTACAAAAACTAGCCAAAATAACTCAAATTACTGTTGGATTTTTATCGCAGCATCCTGTTCTCCAGATTTATTTTGGTTTGGGCTGCGCTAGCTGACAGGCTCCAGTAGCGTCGTCGAATCCGCCGGAAAGCCCCCATGGTCCGGAACCGTTCTTGTGTATCGAAATGGTCAAGTGCGCCCGATCAGCGATAGAGACGGACATGTCTATTCCCTCGTCAGTCGAATGAACATTTGCTCTGTGCTCCTCGTGCAAATGCTCGGTGCGTGCTAGCGAGATCGGATGTTCCATATCAACGGCACTCTCTGGCGGGCATGCTAGAATGCACTCACGTTTAGTGCTGCCTTCGTCCAGGCTTTCGCTCCCAGCGATCAGTAGAAATTCTAGGAGCGAATTCTCCGATGTGCTGAGGGATATCGCAGGCATTATCTTTGGAGAACGTCCGAAGTGCGGCACAGGCTACTGGCAGCACCACTCCGAAACAGGGTTAAGTGTGTGAGTAAAGAGCGTCGTGTCGACTCGGGGCGAGTAGCCTGTTGTCCACCACTGTCTTGTTCTGCATTGGTTGTTCATGGGAGGGGCTTTCGATTCTGCTGGGGCGGACGCGTCGCCTCCACGCTCAATGTAAAAGTGCCGTCAGTGTCGTATGAGATCCAGATCACGTTGCCGATCTTGAAATCCTGCAGTTGATTCAGGAACGCGTCGATCTGCCTCTCAATCGTCTTCGGGTCATCGATGGGCTTCTGAATCTTCTCGGTTACGTCCGCTGCACTGATGGAACGCCCGCTGGATAGAATGCTGTTGGAAACGGCAACGGCGTAAACGCTTCAGGATTTGCCGGAACATGAGAAATTGGCAACAACACAGATCTATCTACATGTCTCTGAGAATGGCGGGGCATGCGAGATGACAAGTCCGCTCGACAACCTGCCTTTTGATCCCGGCGCGATGGAACTGCCCTCGCTTCTCACGGACGTTAGTTGAGCGGTACTGCGGTGATACCGGAACAAGGACCTTTTCCCTGGCCGTGAGTGCCGGTTTTCTAAACCGGTTGCTGACTTGGAGCACCTCGACAAATCTTCAATGTTAGCCTGGGACTTGAGCGACGCTACAACTCACTCACCCCCGACCAAAGAACCGTTTGAATTGATCCCCCACGCCCATGACGTTTTCCCATCGTCTCACGCAGAGATCGACGAGGAAGAGGGCGAGAAACAATTTCATGAGGAGCGGCCAGAGTTCGTAATACTTAGCCACGTTCGTTCCCGTGAGTTCGAGCTTCGCGTAGGGAGAATCGAGGAAGGTTCCGCCGGTCATTTTGCAGACTTCACGGAGCAACTCCTCATCGACCCGGCCGGTTGCGACCTCGCTTGAGGGGTTGTGCACATAGCCGGCCGAGACCAACTGAGAACCGGAACGCGCTCGCACCAAATACACACCCGGATCAACCGGTCTGAAACTGGCTTCATACCACCCGGGACCTTCCTGATCGATCGGGATCGTAGCGAACCCCTTCATTCCTGATCCCAGCGCATTCGCGGGAACATGAAAAATATCAGCCTCAACCGTCGCTCCATTTTTGCGAGTTCCCGCATCTTCGGCGAGATCGACTTCGATGTGAACGTCTTCCCCTTTCTGCTCAAGTCGGAGATCCATATTCAAACCCTGAGGAGGCCTCGCCGTTTCGCGAAGAATCTGTGACCACAGCTGGCTGTAGCCCTCCCAGTCCGAAACCCAAAGCGCGGCCCAACGCGATTTACAATCGGAAGTGAACGCGGTGACTTTTCCCAGTCCAAAGCGCCAATGAGCTAACAGAGGATCACCGGTATCAGTAACGAGCGGGATCTGCGAAGTCGCTTTTCGATTGGTCTTCACATAACCCAGGAGCGGCGGTGCCATCCCATCTTCCCAATCGCGAATCATGGGGTGTTTCTCGACCATCTGAGGTTCAAAGGCATCTTCACGAATCATCCGTCCTGTGTGGGTCATCGTGTCCTGTGTGAAAATACGGACAATCGAACTCGGGTCCATCGTCACGTAACTCTGACCTCCTCCTGCCGCCGCAATCGCCTGAAGCAATCCGACCTGAGCGCCCGATCCCACCGCCACCGTCGAAATCGTAATCCCCTCGGCATGACACTGAGACGCAAGCGCCTGATAGCCTTGTCCTGAAGTTTGACCATCGGTGAGAACGATCATGTGTTTGATCTTCGCTTTGACCTGATTGAGCTCTTCACGAGCCATCACCATCCCCGGATAAATGTTGGTGCCTCCCCCGGATCCGAGGAGCGAAATCTGACTCGCAATCGTGCTCGTCGAAGTCACTTTCGTCATCGGAACAATTTCGTGAACCTGAGAGTCGAAAGCATAGATCCCGATGGAATCCTTAGGCGAAAGCAGCTCGGCACTGGCGATCGCAGCGGACTTACAAATCTCAATTTTCTGCCCCGCCATGGAACCTGATCGATCGATCACCAGCGCAAGCGCGGAGGACTGAAATTCCTCCTGATCGGGGGCTTTCAGTTTCACCGGCAGAACTTCCTCGATCGGAGTGCGGTAATACCCTCCGACTCCGAAAGAATTCATTCCTCCAATCATGACAAAGCCACCACCGAGTTTTTCGACATAGTCACGAATCGCGACCATGCGGCCCTCTCCGATTCGATGCGCAGGAATATCCGAGAGCACAATCCCATCGTATCCCGCCAGTTCCTGCAAGCTGTTCGGCAGTCCATCCGGTGATCGCACATCGAGTCGAATTCCCTCACGAGCCATCGCATCAACGAGGTAGCGAGACTCCCCTTCTTCCCCCTCCACATAAAGCAGTAATGGCTTTCCCCGGACATCAACGATGCTGAGCGCTTCATTATTTTCCGGAATGGCGTCCTCTTCTTCAAAACCTTCGATGACCACCCGGTAGTTGTAGATGTTTCGCTTTTCGGGAACCCGCTTGAACCGCAAGGTCGTCAATTCCCCGGCGAGCAGTTCGACATCATTCGATTCAACTTCGATCCCATTTTCAAACAATCGGACACGCCCCGGACCCGACAGAGAACTTTCAATCGTCGCTTCGAGCTCAAGACTCGCCCCCTCATTCAAGCGGGACTGGGAACTAGTGAGCCGCGTCACCCTGACATCAGGCTGAACGCTACCGGAGACACCGATTGCGTGAATTTTAATCCCTGCAACAACCGCCTCTCTCGCCACGGCCATCAATGACCCTGCCGTCTCAACGCCATCGCCAACAAGAACGAGATGACGCGAAGAGCCTCCGGGGAAAATTCCTTTCGCAAGTCGTGCCGCCTGCTCGAAATTTGAGGCCGAGCCAATCTCCTCCATGAGGTCAGAACCCTCCTCCGCCTTACCGGCAAAGGGGTCATTCGAAGGATTGCCGATCAGTCGTGCTTCTCTTCCCGACGCCACATACCCCACTTCCGAACTTCCAGGCAGGGAGTCCCGAACGAGCCGCGCCGTTTCATAGACCATTTTGAGTCCTTCACTTCCCTGACTACGACTGTGGTCCAATAGGAAAATTGCCGACTGATCTTTACTCGTCAGCAATCGCGCCGGCGAAGCAAAGGCAAGAAGAGCCAGCGTCACTAACAAACAGCGAACCACGAGCAGAAAACGCCTTCTCGGCCCGTGCATGGGATGAGTCGACTTGGCATCGAACCAAATCAGGAGTGCAATCGCCGGAACGATCAAAAATAGAATCTGTGGGTAAAGCCA
The DNA here is from genome assembly GCA_028047635.1 of Verrucomicrobiales bacterium. Lineage (GTDB taxonomy): Bacteria > Verrucomicrobiota > Verrucomicrobiia > Verrucomicrobiales > DEV007 > Arctic95D-9. Next base: position 1,542 of record JAOFXR010000071.1, on the reverse strand, counting down.
ATCCATTCAAACAGTTTCCTAATAGACGGCGTGACGGTGAAAGAGCCAGCTCTCGATGACGAGGAAGAGAATGATGAGCGAAAGAAACCACCATTTGAGATTTCCCGCGAATCGCGAGGCGACCGCAAAGTAGTCCGACTCGTTGGGATCGACCGACGCACTCGAAGCAATATCACTCTCGCGCGCCGACAACAAATGGGCAGCGCCTTTTAAACCCGTATCGGTTTCCCAAATCCCAATCTGATTCATCTCTACCACGTCCGACTCCAATTCAACAAGGCGACTCGATGACTGCCCGTCATCAGAACCCGTCCAGCGAATCTCGCTTCCTTCCACTTCGGCAAGCTCACCGGTCGAAAGAAAACGCGCTCCCAGTTCGTGCCCCGTATTCTGTCTATCGACCAACCAGAAAAGGGCATTCCCCATCAAAAGTGGAAACGATGCCGTCAGAGGAAGCCGTTCTGAAAGCCCCGGTGAAAAGCCCATCACGACGAGCCGATGCCCATCGACTTCCCCTGCCGCAAGAATGGGATCTTTCCCCGCGAACCACAATGGCTCGAGGGAACCGCTCGCCTGAAGCAGTGACGTTTGTGTGAGAGCAAGACGACTGCTGCTAATCCGGAAGAGAACGGGATGCTCCTCATTGCCGACTCTCACCTGATCATAGGGAATTGGGACAGCGAGCTTTCGTGCAAAGACCGGACCCAGCGAGCCCGGAGGATTGATCACGATGACGGGGATATCTTCGGGCCAGACTTCGGGAAGCCAGCCATCAAAAATCACGGCATCGACCTCTTCGCTCAACGGCCAGGAATCGGGGCCACCTTTCAGCAGTTCAAAACTCCCCGACTCCTGAATCGAAGACAGAGCAAACCGGGTGTAGGGATCTTCCGCCTCGTCCGGTCGAATCCAGGCCGCAAGAACCGGTTTCGGATCCGGGAGTGGAACAGCGATTACATTGTCGAGGGTGAACTCGTCCGCTTTCGATTTCAGTTCCATTTTCAGAATCTGATCTCTCGAACCGTTGATGCGAAAAGTAACGCCCCTTTTTTCACCGGGTTCTAAATCAATCTCGCGAAACTGGCTCGGGATTCCACCGACACTCACATTAAGCCTTACCTCATCAGATTCTGGCGCAGCGGCATTGAGTGCGACCTGCACGTAGGCATCGTAGCGAGCGTATTCTAGAGGCACCGGCCGAATCTCAAAGGCGGTAATTCCAGCATTGCTGATCGAGTCGAGAGCGAGGTTCAATTCGCGGATCGACACATTAGAATCATCGAACGCTTCGGGATCGAGAGGTTTATCGCTGACATGCCAAATTGCGGTCGGCGGATCGAGTCCGGCGAGCAAATCAGCGGTCTCCTGCGCCAGGTCGGCGCGGTCAGGAATTGGACGAATCGCGACTCCGTCGAGACGTGAAATCAGTTCCCTGCGTTTTGTCGTGCTTGGCTGCAGAACTTCGGGGCGGATATCATAGGCAACGAGCGAGACAGAGATTTCTTCCGGAACGAGGTTGAGCCGCTCTTTGAGAATGCGCTT
>JAOFXR010000070.1 GCA_028047635.1 Verrucomicrobiales bacterium | reverse complement strand
AGGCGAATTGTGACTCGGCTGATGAGGGAATCGAGCAGCATCCTGTCGTCGATCAGCGCGATGTCGTTGGCTAGATCCTTGGCAAAATTCAGGCGGTCACGCAGGGTGCCTTGATTCAATTTGGTACCGCGGCTGTCGATCTGAAAATCAAAGAACTCGGGTGCTTTCTCAAGAATGGCACGCAGTGCATCCGCTCCCTGTGACTGAATCAGCGAGTCGGGGTCCTCACCGGGAGGAAGCTGGGCGAGTCGGACCAGCATTCCTGTGGGAGCGAGCAGCTTGAAGGCCTTGCTCGCGGCTTTGATTCCAGCGTTGTCCGAATCGTAGCAAAGGATGACTTCATCGGTGTGGCGCTTCAAAATTCGGGCGTGATCGTCCGTCAGCGCCGTCCCGAGCGGAGCGACGACGTTCTCAATCTCGTTCTCAAAGGCGGCAATCAGATCGAGCTGACCTTCAAAAACGATCGCCTTTTTCTCACGAATGATCGCGCGTTTGGAGCGATCCAGTCCAAAGAAGATTTTGCTCTTCTTGAAAAGAACCGTCTCCGGTGAATTGACGTATTTGCCGCCTCCCTGTTCTGCCGCGAGAACCCTTCCGCTGAAAGCGAGGGGCTCGCCGAAGTCATTGTTCAGCGGGAACATGAGGCGGTTCCGGAAAAAGCTGTAGGCGCCCCGGCTTGGATTGTTCTCGTCACGCCATTTCGCAAGTCCACCGTCGACGAGTTGCTGTACGGAGAACCCCTCAGCCTGCGCCCATTCGAAAAAGGAGCGCTGATCTTCTGGCGCATAACCGAATTTCCAGCTCCGCGAGACTTCCATACCGAGCCCGCGTGACTTCAGGTAATCGCGGGCAGGTTGGGCGAAAGGCCTTTTGAAAAGCAGCAGGTGAAACCACTCGGTCGCGGCCTTCTGGAGGCGCATGAGTTCCGACTTTCCTTTGCGACGGGCTTCCGCTTTGGGGTCATAGACTTCTTCCTGAAGCATGATCCCGGCGCGGTCGGCTAGTTTTCGGGCGGCTTCGGGGAAGGGAAGGTTGTCGTACATTTGCACGAACTTGATGGCATCGCCACCGGCCTGACATCCGAAGCAGTGAAAGATTTGCCGTCCGGGGACGACATTGAAGCTTGGTGTCTTCTCGTTGTGGAAGGGGCAGTTCGCGACCCAGTTGGTGCCGGCTCTTTTCAGCGGGAAATAGCCCTGGATCATCTCGACAATGTCATTGTCGTCGAGGATTTTCTGAATCGTTTCCTGTGAGATGATGGCCATGGAAAAAATAGCCCTGACTCCCGAGTGAACAGGGGTAGGTCATGGAGCCTACAGGGTTGGGCCTCACAAGCAACAGGGTTAGGTCAGACATCTAACCCTGTTTGTTCTGAGAGGCAATGGGACACCTGCTTTGTTTCGGTAGAAAAAGACGATCTACTGATCTACTGATCTACTGTAGAGAAGTCGCCAAAATCGGCTTCGAGAAGCTGGAGTCTGATGATGCGCTCCGCGATTGATTAAAGCGATTTGCCCGGTATCCAATCGTTTAACTCCCTGAAAGGTTTCCTTGAGTATTCTCCCTCCGATTCTGGACCATCCACGGGCGAGCTTAAGTGGAGTAGCCCAATCGTAACTGATCGAGGTGGCGTTCGTTCTGAGGGAGAATGCCGGGGCCGTTTTTTCAGTCGGGTTGGCGGGAGTGTCCAAATCCTTTTCATTCACTTCGGGGGAAGCGATGAGCGGAGCCGTCATCGCCTTGAGATCTTTTGACGTCATCAGGTAGGGCTTGAAAACCCAAAGAGTGTTTTGCCAGGTGGGATCGATGAAAAGTCTCACGTCTTCATCAATAGCGCGCAGGTCGATTTCTTCCCGATTCAAAATTTCAATTTCCCATGCGCCGACAGCGGGAAGGCTCGACATTTTCTCCGATCGATCCACCGCCTTAACTTGGCCGATAATTTTATTGCCGTAGAGTTCCAGCTCCACCTGCCCGTTTGGGGTTGCGTTGAGTAGTGCCGCTCGCCATGTGTATTCCCGCTCAGTTTTTCGGAAACTGGTTAGCCCCAAAATAGTGGCCTGTCGGCCTTTGCAATAATGCGCTAATACTTCAGGTGAGCAGTCGGGCACCTCTTTTGAGGCCAGGATAACGGGCTCGCTGTATTCTCCTTGCACAAGATCCTCTACTGCTTTTGCCACTTCATCGAAGCGTGAGTTACTCTCGCTTCGCGTATTGAAATGGCGCTCAAAGTTGCGGGCAAAGTCCCCATATTTTTCCGCGAGGTCTCCTTTTCGTGAAATGGGGAGGTAGCCTTCTTGATCCCACCAGAGAGCAAAGCGGGCCAGGGCTGTCTGAATGGACGAACCGGAATGAGGCATTGTCTCGACCATACGCCAATGGAGTTTGTCCCGATCGAGATCCTTCCCTGCGTTGGCAAATTGGGTCGGGTCCAACGGCTTTTGATATTGATCTCCATATTTATGCCACTCGATGGCGCTGCGAATCCACATGAGGTCTTTGGGGTGAAGCGTGTCACTAACGCGCGGACCGAATGGAATTGCTCTTTGACTAAAGGGCAGGGCATTGCTAACTCCTCCCGCTTGATTTCCTGCAGGCCCTTTGATGCTGAAGCTTGGATTTCCTGCCCCGGCGTGACGATTGCCGGGTTCCAGCTTTCCTGTAATAGTCTTGCCACTCAGCAAGGTCCAGGTCCGCTCGACCCCAACGGGGAATTCCGTATAGTCCTGGCTATAGGCGAACGGCATGCAAGCGAGCCATAGAGTGGAAAGGGAACTGAGCGTGAAGCATTTCATCGGAAGCAGTTCATGACAGTTTTCCGAAAATGTCAATTCGACAGTCGTGCAGGAGTGTGGGCAGGTCTCCCTGCGATAGGCGCCTACGTGGTTCTAGCAGACGCAAAAAAAGCCCATCGGAAATCCGATGGGCTTTTCTATTCGAAAGGCAGTTAAATACTCAAATCAATACTCAGTGTCTTTCTTGATCCCCGGCTCAGGCTTGGCGTAGCGGCCATCGGCATCCGGCATGAGTGGCGAGTCGCCGTCTAAGGTCAGTTCTTTCACATTAGGAGCGAAAACGTGTTCGCTGTTCAGCATCTGATCGTAGGTGATGAGCTGGCCAGTGTGTGCTGCCATTCGTCCCATCGATGTGGTAACGCTGGCGGCGACGCCTCGCTCAACTTCGTTATACTTGTCGTCGTTGCGAATCGCTTCGAGAAGGCTTTCCCACTCGATGTCGTAAGGGTTTCCTTCAAGGTTCGCTCCGCGAGCGCCACTGGGCATTGCCCAGAGGAGATTCTCTGGCTTCGCACGATAATTGGTATTGATGTTTTGATCCTTGTAGAGGCGTGAGCGAGCAGGGGTGTGGCTCGCCGAAGAGATTACCGCTGATCCCTTGGTGCCGTGTGCGTAGGCGGCAAATTCCTGCTTACAGCCCGGCATGTTTCGGCCGTCAAAGAATGCCTTGGCTCCGTCAGCAAAAGTGTACTCCACCGAGTAGCTATCGAAGTTCTGGTCGACTGCTTCGAGCTTTTCACCATTTCGTTCAACAGTGTTGTAGTGGCGACCGCCGATTGCTTTGGCGTCGATCGGGAAAGCTCCTTTGATCATGCACATCTCGTCAATTCCGTGGATGAAAAAGTCACTGAACGAACCGCCGCTGAGCCAGAGGAAGCTGTGAAAGTTTTTGATCTGATACTGCAACTCAGTCATGTCCGTTGTGTTTTTCGGCGTGAAACATGAAGCGACGGGCCCTTGCATCCGGTAGGAGCGAAGATAGGTAATGTCGCCGATCGCTCCGTCGTCGATGCGCTTTTTCAGCTCATTACGGGAAGTGCAGTGGCGGCACATCAGTCCGACACCGACTTTGAGATTTTTCTCTTTCGCCTTCTCATTGATCTCGAGAAGTTTGCGTGAGGAATGGCCGTCTGCTGAGAGCGGCTTTTCCATAAAAACGTTGAGTCCTTTTTCAACGGCGTATTCATACATGGGCCAGCGAAAGGCCAGCGGTGTTGTGAAAATGACGATGTCGCCTTTGTTCAGGCTATCCATCGCTTTTTTGTAGCCGTCAAAACCGATAAACTTGCGTTCCTGAGCGACGTCGATTTTGTCGGCGATGCTTTCCTGCTTCTTCAGCGTTTCATAGCTGCGGTTGAGGTTCTCTTCGAAAACATCAGCCATGGCGTGGAGTTTGAGCGGTCCGAGTGCTCCGGAAACGCTAAGTGCATTCTTCACCGCTCCCGTTCCCCGGCCTCCGCAGCCGACGAGAGCGAGTTTTAATTCCTGATTATCCTGAGCATGAACGTGGGGAAGGGAGATACCGGCGAGAACGGAAGCTCCGACGGTCGATTTGATGGCCGAACGGCGGGACGGAAGGTCTGATTTATCCTTTTGCATGCCGTGATGGTGACAGGAATTGGAAGGCTAGTCAATTCCACGAAAACGGTAGGATTTTTTCTATCGATTTAAGCGCCGTTGGTTTTGTCCCCTTTATAATGGCGTTTGAAGTTTTTCCCGAATGATGCGAGGTGAATACCGACGTGGAAACACTTCTATCATGGCGCTCTGTTTGAAACCTGTTAACCCGGTGAGCTTTCCTCTTGGGGTGATTCAAATCCCCGAGGGAGGGAAGGGTGTGTTTTTAGGATGGGATTCCGGCCATGGCGCGCAGGTGGACGTCGATGCGGTTTCGAGTCGGCATGCGCAACTGGTGTTCAATTCTGAGGGAGGACTCGAGTTGAATGATTGCGAGTCGAGCAATGGAACTTTTGTCAACAATGTGCGGATTCGAAAGCATGAACTCGTCGAGGGCGACGTCGTGATGCTCGCGTCGGCAGCTTTCAACGTAGTGGAATTTGATCGGCAGGAAGTTTCTGATAGCTCTTCAACAAAGAGTATCCCGCTTCCTTCAAGCTCCGAAACGGGACGCCCCGAACCAACTGCCCCTCAACCGTTCGTATCAGCACCGGCTGGGCCCAGCGAAGCAGAGGTTGCAGCAAGAGCTGAGATTTCGGCTCTGAAGGCTTCAGCAGAAGTGATTAATGCTGAGTTACGTGCAACAAAACGAGATCTGGCAGAAGCCACTGATCGTGAGTCCCGAACCCGTAGCCAGCTCGACTCAACACGGCAGGAACTCTTGCAGAAAGAGCGGGACATCGCCGCGTTGACCTATGAAGTGAGTCAGAGGGATGGGAATCTTGATCATTTGCAGGCGAGTGCCGATCAGATGGGCGACGAACTGGCCCAGTTAAAGATCGCTCATAGTGAGACGAGTAATGCATTGGAGCTGAAATCAAGCGCACTCATGGTTGCGATGCAGCGGGCTGATTCCGCGGATTCAAGTCGGGCCGCTCTCTTTGCTCAAACCAACGCTTTTCTGGAGCGACTTGAAGACGACTGGAAGGCGTGGATCGGAACTCGTCCCATCGAGGCTGATGAATCCGGCGATGAGGTGGACGTTGTGTTTGCGAGAACCGAAAAAGTGGCTGAAGCGATCCGTTCAGAACTCGATTTGATCGAGCCGATCTGGCACGAGTATGGTGATGGTGTTCAAAATGAGCTTCAGCGTAGATGTTCCAATCTTGAGGATGAACGATTAGATTTGGAGCGGCGGAAAAATGAGCAGCTCAGTCTTCATCAGCAGTCCACGGAAGACCTCGAAGAGATTCGAGCCAAGGTGGATAATGAAGTTCGAAGAGCGCAAAGCCTGAGTCGAAAGGGAACCGAGGTTGCCATTCCCGAGCGATTTGAATCAATGGTGATCGCCAACGACCGCGAGCAGGAGATTTTCAGACTATTGATCGAGCGGATCGACGAACTTGACGGACTGGTTGAAAGCTACTCTAAGTCCAAGAAATACCGGGATATCTATCTCGATCTCACGGCGTTTCAGGATAATCTTTCCATCGTTCTGAGCGAGAACGGGGTGACGCCTTTTTTCGTGGAGAAAGGGACGATGTTAACTCCCAAACTTCGGAAGGAAGTTCAGATCTTAGTGAAGAAAGGGTGGGGAACCAAGGAATTCATGGAGCAGCCGTTTCGCCGCGGTGAAGTAAAAGAGGTCGTGCGTCACGGCTATCGAGTTGCGGAGGGCGAGCACTTCGAAATTCTCAGAAAAGTGGAGGTGCTGGTTCGCGAGGTCGGAGACTGATTCTTGAAGATGGCTGGTCAAAGAACAGTCGGAGACACGGAGTGGACGAGCCCGTGGGTTCAATGTGCCCTTGTCTGCCTGTGTCTGGTAGGAATGTTAGGCGAAGCAGCGGAGGATCCGGGTGCTCAGTGGGTGAGCGCATACGGTTGGATTCAGACAGGGGATAAACTGGCCGCTTCGAAGCTCTGGCCGCTGGCGATAGGTAGCTACATCGAAGCTGATCGCCAGATTAAAATGCTGGCGAATGAGCATCCTACCTATGAACCCGATGTGATCGATTACCGTTTGGAAAAGTTGAAGGAGGACATTGCTGCGGCGCAGAAGGAACTGACAAGCGGAGAGCACGATCTCATGATGAAATATCTTGATTTCATTGAGTCTTTTGAGCTGGGGAAAAAGCAGCGATTCGAAAACCAATTTGAGGATTCAATTACGACCTTGAGTGAGGCTCGCAGTATTCTCGACGATCTCATCGAGGAAAAACCTGATGAGATTGAGTCGGCGGTAAAAACTCAGCATGAGCTTCTCGATGACAGCATCGACTGGCTCTATTCACAGGTGAGCTTCAAGCGTCAGTCTTCACGCGTGGTGTCGGTTAGTGATGGATACGACTGGGGCAGCACACAATTTGTGAAAGAATCCGATCTGCCGTCAAGCGGTGATCCAGTCCAGCCCAACGGTGGACTTTTTCCCAATGTTCCCTTGGCAGGTGTTCCGGTCGCCGTGTTGCCCAACGCGGCTGATTCCTTTGAGCAGGCGGACAATGAAAAACCGGGCATGAAGGAAACCCAATCCGGTGAGAGTGAACTTAATGAACGCGGGGGCGGGAGCGGAACGGCGATGCGATTTCGGATGAACAGCAAATCAAAAGTCGCAGGCGGTAAAATCAGTGGAGAGACTGAATAGTGCTGGTTTTCCCTGATGGTTTTCGTTTTAATGAAAGGCATGAAAGCCATTTTGATGTGTCTGCCGTTTCTCTCACTTGTCAGTATCATGACGGGGCATGCGGGTGAGCCGGACGAGTTTTGCGTTGTTCAGGATCGTGACGGTTATACGAATGTAAGAGTCAAGCCGAGCCTGACGAGTAAGGTCATCGCAAGGGTGGATCACGGGGAGATCGTGTGGATCTATTCAAGCGCGGTGAAGAAGTGGCCGAATGTCATCTTCATGGACAAGGCGGGCAAAGAACAGGCCGGATTTATTCATGCGAGCCGGGTGAAGCCGCTTACCGATTTTGAAAGCCTATCCGGCAAGGTTTTCGAAGACGAGCAAAAGGAAGTTTTCGAGAAAGGGAATCTTAAAGTCGAGATACAGATTCAACCCTTTCAACTGGAAGGTCTTGAGCTTACCTACAAAGAGTTCACGGAGGGCGGACGTTACCTCATGAAAATCGATGGCAAACCCTATTGGGGCACGGATGGGGGAATGCCCCGGGAGCAATACCAAAAGATCAGTATTCGTAAAGGTGATCAGACTGTCGCCCTGCCCGATGAAGCGCTCGCAAATCTATTCAACCCCGGATTGTATCCGGGAAACACCAAGGTGATTTTCAACCCTGACGACAATGCCATTTATCTCACGAGCTTCAATAGTGATGGAGCTGGCGGTTATGTGGTCGCCTTTGTGATTCAGGATGGGAAATACAAAAGTCGCGCGGTGCTTTCACCTTTCTAAGCAATCATTAGAAATCGCGGAAAGGGCCGCGTGGTTCGGCTTCCTCCATTGTCTTGAGCCAATTGGCGAAGGCTGCTTTCAGCTCGGCCAGTTTTTCTGGATTCTGTTGAGAGAGGTCATTGGTTTCGCCGATGTCTTCAGCGAGATGGTAGAGACCTTGCTGCTTTTCTCCCATCATCGTCCATTTCCAGTCACCGACGCGCGCGCCAAGCTGATTGCGCCGCTTCCAGAACATTTCGGTGCGCGGAGAGCTTGTCTCTCCTCGTAGTGCCGGCCACCAGTTGTAGCCGTCAGAAATGAAGTCTTCCGGCAGTTGATGGTTCGTTGCTGCGGCGAAACTGGGGACGAGTTCAAGGCTGGAAAGAAAGGCAGCGTTAGTGGCTCCGGCGGGAACGTTCCCCCCCGGCCAGCGGACGATACAGGGGACGCGAATGCCACCTTCCCACGTCTGGGCTTTGCGTCCGTGAAGCGGTGAATTGTCGGCGCCTCCAGAGCCTCCGTTATCGCTGAAAAAAACGACGATGGTGTCATCAGCGATGTCCTTTTCATCGAGGAGGGTGAGCATTTTTCCGATGGAGTCATCCATGCAGGTCACCGCGGCGCGGTAATCTCGTTGGCGGGCTGGCTTCGTCGTGACTTTCGCGGGGCCTCCATACTTGTATTTTGCAATGTCCTGAAATTCAGGATCGACCTGAGGATACATTTTTTTGTATTTGTCAGGCGCCTGAACGCTTGTTCGGATCTGGGGCTCGAGTGCGGAGGAGTTGTGCGGAGCATTGAAGGGGACATAGAGAAAGAACGGATCTTGTCCCGAGTGCGCTTCGAGGAACTTGAGTGCTTCCCGTTCAAAGAGGTAAGTGCAGTAGGTGCCGGTGTCTTCGGTCGTTAATTCCAGATCGCGATACATGGAATGCACTCCATAGCGCTCATGAGTGAAGTAATCGACGCCGGTATTGACGAAACCGTAAAAGTGATCGAATCCGCGAGAGGTGGGGAGAAATCGTTTCAACGTTCCCAAGTCCCATTTGCCATAGATCCCGGAACGGTAGCGGGAGGGCAGTAGGTCAGGGATAAACTTTTCACGGAGATCCATCCCACCGATGCGTTCAAAGGTGACATCGTATTCGCCGGGCTTATATTCATAGCCGTAGTCCGGCGCTTCGTTCCGGATCATGTCGTAGATCCCGTTTCGTTGAGGATAACGGCCCGTGAGGAGGCTTGCCCGGCTGGGCGTGCAGGCAGGCCAGGCGACGTAGAAATTCGTGAGGCGGGTTCCTTCAGTGGCGAGCCGGTCGAGCGCCGGAGTGATAATCCCGTTCCCGAGAAGCCCAAGGTCGTTATAGCCCTGATCGTCCGACACGATCAGGATGATGTTGGGAGATTTCGTGTCTGCCTGTACGCCATGGGTGAAAATGGTGGCGAAGTAAACGCAGAAAAGAAGACGCAGGATCATGGTGCAGGTTCCGTGATCGCGAGGATTCCGGCAAACCAATTTGTCTCACGTATCGGCGGGGTTTCTCCTTTGATAAAGATATCGGAGATTACCCCATCGAGATAGAGCGCATCGGGGCAGTCGAGCTTGTCCCTGAACAAAGTGGCGAAGTTATGGAAGTTGGTCAGGCCCAATTTTTGGTCAAGGACGGAGCATACGAATACGACGTTGCCTTTTTTGGCGACTCCAACCCCGTTTCGAAACTTTTTACTGGTGGAGTCTTTTCCGAAAATTGGATGAATTACTTCATAGTTTACCAGAAGCGGTCCTGACTGTGTTGCTAATACAGGAGTGATCGTGAGGCTTGCATATCGATCCGAGCCTGTCACTTCGGCGGTTCCATCCTCCAGTAAATAGAAGACGCCGTTTGGCTTGAGAAAGAAGTTTGGAGTGAACTGGCCCTCGCTCTCTTTGACGAAGTTTTTCAAGTTCAGTTTCGTGACCGTCTTTCCATTCGAAATATGGAGGCCGG
>JAOFXR010000007.1 GCA_028047635.1 Verrucomicrobiales bacterium | reverse complement strand
TTCGTTTTGAGAAGGCATTGCTTCAACCACCTGATGACGGTAACACAATAATGGTTCCCGGAGGAAAGGTTTGGAATTTGCGAAAAGGAACCGTTTCCCACCCCTCATCAGGAAAGAATATTGAAAAGAGTGGATTGAGAAAACGGTCGGTGAATTGTTCGGCACGCGCGAGTGAGCGCAGACTACTTTGACTCCACCACCGGCAGCTGAATGTGAGAGGAATGTTCCGAAGAAAGATGAATTGTGTTGTTGGCGATCGGTGATTCGTCGAAAGAATTTACAGGTTCAAACGTGTTGGGATGCACTTCGTATTTCGGGCTGTTACTGCTTGAAATATGAACCGCCAAACGGTGACCTTTGTTGACGACGAGTGCCGTGCTCCACATGTCCATCTTGAGTTCGTAAATCTCCCCCTCCTGCATGGGCACCTGTTTGTCGAATCCTGCATGAAAGCGGCCCATGATAATGGAGTCACGAACGACAGCCTCATGTCCATCAGGATAAATATCGATCAGTTTCGCGGTGAACGTCGTGTCTCTTACATCGCTGCTTACATAAATTGTCGCGATAACTTTTCCGGTAATTTCCAAAGGTTCAGCAAGCGGCTCTGAAGTAAACCGAAGGATGTCTTTGCGATCAGCAAGGACGCGCTGGTCGAGCGGTCCGACGCCTTGATGAATGAAAACGTCACCACCGGCAGAGGGCACGGGATCTCGAGGATCATACGGAAACGTTGAAGCGTCTCGAGCCGCAGTCGGTTTCGTATTGCTGATGGTTCCGTTTGCGTGAAGGTAGTAGGCTGTCGGCGTGTGAGGAACAGGCCACACTTCGGTCGCCTTATAGCAGTTTCCGGGGGCCTCAGGATCGGTTCCGTCACCCATCAGATAATAGACCATTCGTGATTGGCCAGGTGTGACTGAATCGGGATCTCCGAGGACTTCTGTGAAATTTGGTAAGGCCCAGACGGCAGGTACAGGCTTCGGAGGGAAAGGTTTTCCCTTCATCCCGCCATGGCCTATAGCATCGACTTGGACAAAGACGTTTCCGCGAGCGGCAAAGCTTCCGAAATAGTCCAACGCGGATTCGGCAAAGATGTCATACCAGCCAGTTCTCGCGATGAAAACGGTCTCATTGTTAGTGGCCGCGGTCTGAAGCGTTTCCGCGTATTGATTGCGATCGAATACCTCGATACCAGGCTTGGGCCATACAGGAGTGCTAATGCCTCGCTGTGAAAGCCATCGATAATGCATTTCGCGCTTCACGCCATTGTGATAGGTCCAGTAAAGATGCGCATTTCCACCGCTGACATTGGTGTCGACAGCGACAAGATTAGGATGCTTTGCGAGGTAAGCCATATAGGCGGAAAAGCCATGACCGCTTTGACCCACCATGGCGACTCTTTGGTTCGACCACGGTTGATTAACAATCCAATCAATCGTGTCATAGCCGTCCTCGATTTCGTTGTCGTAACTAGCGAGATTGGCGGTGCCTGCCCCTTCAGACTCGCCGTCTCCACGAAGATCCTGACAAATGTAAATGAGATTCTGGTCCGCAATTTTTTCCGTATCGAAGAGTGCCGCAGACCAAATGCTGTAGGCGGTTCGGCAGAGGACGGTGGCGTGTTTGCTCCCGGCCTCGGTTTGGGGAAGGAAGATCCCAGTCGCCAGTTTTACACCGTCCCGCATTGGAATCATGGTCTGGTGATAGGTGTAGTTCCCGCCCAGCTTCTCAATTGCCAGTTCCTCAGAATAATTCCGCTTTTCCACAGCGGTGAGAATCCCGTCGCTGTTCCCATCGGACTTTGGATATCGCGCGAGGAAGCTTTGCGCTCCGGGAACATTGACAGGCTTGTCTACCTCACCGCTCGCATCGCAAAGAAAGAAACAGGTGAGAAACAAAAGAATGCGGATATTCATAAGAATGAGCGGCATGGTGAAGGGCACAATGACATAACGAGAAAATCTAAACATGAGTTTACGGGTTGGTTAGTTCGATGCGCTCTTCAGAATATTTGTCCCGCAATTCGTCCAGCCGAGCAGCAATTTTTTCCTGAGTGCCCACCACCATCCAATAGCGATATCGCAGCTTCGACTTCGGGCCAAGCTCAAACGTAGCGATGGGTGCAAAATGAACGCAGGCCCCTGCAGCAGGATCATCGCTCTGACCTTCACCATGAGGACCAAAGTTCCAGGGCTCTGTCGCACAGGGACTGAAGACAGCAATTCCCTGGCCATCTTCGTTGAAGCAGGCCATCGATTGCAGCGGCGGTTTCGTTCTTCCCCAGGGCGGCCCGGGAGTCTGCGATTCGTCCCGCCATTGGCCTTCGCCAAGATAGCTTCGAAACTGACTAAAATTTCGCGTAAAATAGAGCGCCGGAAGCTCTTGATGACGCCCTACCGCCGGGCCCCAGCGATCATCATTAGCTCGCTTCGCTACAAACTCGCATCGAACCACGGCCACATTTGGCATTCCTTTTTCAAAGCCCGTCCACTGACTCATCACCGCTTCGGCTTCCTCATTTTTCATGTCCCAGAGCTTTGGGACAGTGACCCCGAACAATGTATTATTGTCGTCGATCTTTTCAAATTTGGTTACCCGCGCCCACGATCCGACACCTCCCCCTTGAATCGGATTCCACACCCAGGGACTCCATGCTTTGTGCTGGCCTTCAGCGATACGCTCGAGCCCCCGCCCCGCATAATAAGATTGCTGAATAAGCCGTCCTGGGTCAGCTGAATTAACGGAGTTTTTCGGATACCCCGCCCACGAGACCCTGGTGATCGAGGCGCCTTTATCGCGATCAATCCCCAGCTTAAGAACGCCATTGTCAATCTGGAGGAGGTCTTCGGTGCTCTGTAGTTTCGTATCGCCCTGACCACTCGAAGGCAGGCAGGTTAGAAGTATTACTCCCAACACCAAAAAAATGAAATGAGGCACGACTCGTATTCCCCCTTCATCTGACTGATTAAAAATAGATCTCATTATTCTCGAACGGGATAGCGATTAACAAGTCTCCAGGGTTCACCTTTGAGAAGCGGCATGAAGGATTCGCCCTCGAGCTTCCGCCCATCAGTCGACTGCCCCGCCACCTCCAGAAAAGTCGGCATCAAGTCCACGAGGTGAACTGAACTATGCTCGATGCGCCCCTGCTCTCCCGTATGCCCGGGATAGCGAATCACGGCACCTGTGGTAACCCCGCCAGCGTGTTGACTGATTTTATAAAGTCGCCACGGAGTCACACTGGCATAGGCCCAACCAAATCCCGGTTGCCAGTTGGATCCGGGATCGCCGGGGAGTTTATCGCGCGCAAGCATCGCCTCACTGGCGGAATGAAACGGATCAGTGCCGTTATCGCTCAGAAAGACAATAAGGGTGTTATCAAGTTTGCCATGCTCCTCAAGAGCGGAAATGACGCGGCCAATCCCTTTGTCCATTCGCTCCACCATCGCGGCATAAGTAGCCATTCGCAGATCTTCGAGATCACGCTGAGCCCGAGTCAAAGAATCCCAGTGAGGGAGATTCTCAGGATAATCAGGAAGAGTGGCATCAGCCGGAAAGAGACCCAGCTGCTTTTGTTTTTCGAACCGGGCTTCCCGTATCGCCTGCCACCCACTGAGGTATTTGCCGCGGTTCTTCATGATGTCTTCCTTTGGCGCCTGCAGCGGACTGTGCGGCGTTTGATAACTCAAATAGAGGAAGAAAGGTTTCTCAGGCTCTGCCGTTGGACGTTGAGTAACGAAAGAGATGGCTCGATCCGAAAAAGCGTCAGCACTGTACCAATCACTTCCAAATTCTTTGAAAGGAGTCTTGTCATACTGGAACTCGCCGTTGCCGTGAAAGTGGTCCGCAGCGCCATTCATCAATCCAAAGAAGTGATCGAATCCGCGGTCAATGGGATGGCCCCGTAGATGCCACTTTCCAATCAATCCCGTGCGATAACCGGCCGCCTTCAGGGTTTCGGAAAGCAAAGGCGTCTTCGTAAAATTCGTTCGCATCTTCGGCCACCAACGGCTGGTTAAGAGACTGGAACGACTAACGACACACATTCCGCCGTTTCGAAACTGAGTCAGCCGAACCCCTTCTCTCGCGAGACGATCAATCGACGGAGTCTTCATCCCCCCACCGAAGCACCCCGCATCGCTGTATCCCATATCGTCAGCGAGAATCAGCAGAATATTAGGCTGAGCCGCAACCGAATCAGGACAGCAGAGAGTCCACAACAAGGCACTGATGCTCGCGAGTATCAGTCGCAGAGAGAGGGGAGAACCGATGACCATGGTTGAGCTTCGCCGCAGATGGCAGAATCTCACCGGGTTTCTTCGCCAAAAAACCAGGAGTAATCCAACGCAGTGGAGCCAGGAGTATTTCCCAATATTTACCTGTCCTCCGGAATTGATGATAGATATGCTACGGCCCCCACTCCTAACCACCTCCTCAATCAGAATCGGATCATGAAAACAGCTCTCCCAGGCCTGAACGTCTTTATTCTGCTAATGTTAGCTAGCGCGATCGCATCAAAAGCAGAGTCCGTCCCCGAAGACTTACGGGGTGATTGGTCACTCAATCTTGAATCGGGAGAACCTGCCTGGATGAGTATCAGTGAGGACGAAGTCCGTATGCGAATCTATGTCGGTCCTGAAGGCCCCTATCCCATCACCAGCGTCAACGACGGGCACATCCAATTTTCGGTAAAGAAAAAAGGAAAAACAAGAGGTAAAAAAATTGAGATGACCTCCACGGTTGAAGTGGGAATCGTAGACGCCAAGCTTGACGGGCTCATCACCCGAACCACAGGAGAAACCAGCGAAACAACTCAGATTCGCTTTACCGGAAAGAAGATTCCTCCCATGCCCAAGACTGCGCCTGACCTTGCCAAAGTGCGCTTCGGGCACCCGATTTTACTTTTCAACGGCAAGGACATGACGGGCTGGCGGCCCTACGAATCCGACAAGATCAACGGATGGAAAGTCGAAGACGGCATGCTCGTCAATGAAACACCAAAGACAGATTTCAGCGCCACCGGAGCCCACGCGAACCTGCGGACTGACGCTGAGTTTGAAGACTTTTGGCTTCATATCGAATTTCTTATCGAGGCCGATCGCAACAGCGGCGTATACCTGCGAGGTATGTATGAAGCTCAGGTCGTAGATCGCGACAGTCGCATGCAGGGCATCTCAGGAGTCGGGTCAATCTTCAGTCGCATCGAACCCGAGACGAAAGCAGGGCGCCCACCCGGCGAGTGGCAAACCTACGACATTACCCTGGTAGACCGTCACGTCACCGTGGTTTTGAACGGAGTCAAAGTCATCGACAATCAACCTGTTATCGGTCCCACCGGCGGAGCGATTCACACCGACCCGGCCTCACCCGGACCGATTTACTTGCAGGGAGACCACACTTCAGTGAAATACAAAAACATCTATCTCGCACCAGTCATTAAGTAGAATTTTGTTACCCGCAGATCCCCCCCCTCTCTTCTCCCCATAGACATTTTAATCTCATGAAATTTTTCCTAACCATTCTTTTGATTTCGTTCAGCTCTTTACAGGCCGCAGATTTCGAAGACGTACTCGAGCAATTGTCAGATCATCTCAATGAGGAAAACGAGATGACGTCGGAAGAGCTTTCCCGTTTGGAAACCGCCATAATCGAAGAAGCTCAAGCTCTCGCAAGCGATAGTGCGCTTGTGATTCGGTCCTTCGAGCTCGTTTCAAAATATGATGAGATCAATGATCCCCTCTTTTTAAACGAGAAGACAAAAGGCGGATTTTCGAGAACAGAAAAATACGGCAAGGAATTGGAGCACGTCATTTTCCAGCTGCAGCAGGCAATCCTTGACCATGGCTTCCAATCCAAGCACCTCAAAGACCATCAGGAGAAATTCGAATCCCGGTCGCTCCTTTGTTCGAACTTTTTTCCGGGTGAAATCGCTCCGCCGAAAGACTCGCGAAAGGTATTCAAAATCAAAATCAACGCCACGCAACTCCCTCCGGACGGAGCCCCTCTCACAACCGATGAAGGTCCCGCCCGGCGCTGCACGGGTTGGTATGTGGCTCCCGGCACAATTGCCGAGCTTAAGCTTCCAGCCGATCTCGTAGGGAAAGGGTATGCCATTCGCGTCGGAGCTCATGTTTGGGACCTCACCAAAAAGCCGGAGATTAAACGCCTCGACCGAATCTCAATTCTCTACCCCATCGAAGAAGATCGAATGCTTGTTGCCAATCCTCTCGGTGGCGGAGTTTATTTGGAAGTGCCTCCGAATGCTGACAAAGGAATCTGCGAAATTTACGCAAGAAACATTGTCGAAGCCCCCTTTTACTCGGCTACATCGAGTCGTCAGACCACTCTGGATGAATGGAATAATACTGAGAGAAAAAAATCGGCTCCCTGGGCGGATTTCGAGTCAGATAAATTCATGATGCAGGTCCCTACTTCGTGGATATCTCAATATAAAACGCCTGATACGCTTACCGCTGATTACGATAAGTGCATGGATTTGGTTTCCGAAATCACAGGTCGGCCGAAAGTCAGGTCCAAAGTGGTGCTGTATCACCAAATCGACGTGATCATGCGCGGAGGTGCTTTCTTTCCAGGATACCCTCAGTCGAACTACAACTGGGACCCACTAAAAGAAGAGAACGGAAACAAGGATCACTGGTTTCTCAAAGGCCCGCAATTTGCACGATACGAACTGTTTCATGAAATGGGGCACATGGAACGAATCACCAAATTCGAGGGCGAGACAGAAGCTCTCGTTAATTTTCTCTACGTCTATGTTCACAATCAGGGATTCGATGTCGATCTGGATATCGCATTCAGCCGCTCGCGCGATGGCGCTGATAGAATTACCATTGAAGAGGCCGCTATCGACCGAATGATTACAGAGTCTTTTCGAAAAGGGCTATCGCGAAATACCACCAACAAACCGGGAGACGAAGTCAAATATCAGCACCGCGGTTACGGACACTATGCGGACATCGCAAAACTGTTCGGCTGGGAGCCCCTCCTCAAATTCGCCGCCGAGGATCATGAAAATTATCGAAACGGCAAGGGCTACCCATCTGATCCTAACAAAGACCCGGTCGACAACCGAGTCCTCCGCTTTTCGATTGCTGCCGGAGCTGATTTGAGACCGCTGTTCCAGTTCTGGGGAATCTACGCGGAAGACGAAGACGCTTTGGCGAAAGCGATCAAGAAGAATGACCTGGAATCTTCTCCTGCTGTCTACGAAAGATTGAAACACTACCGGACGCTTCTTCCGAAAAGCAGTAGTGAGTTCAAAAAGCATGCACTCATTATGTATCCGCGCTGCGAAGAGCCCGGTCGAAGTCTCATGGAACGAAATAAAATGTTCGGACACGGCTGGTTCCACGAGTGGCTCGATATTTACGACAGTTCCCACGGGGACGCGGGCCTCGCGGCATTAGATAAAATCATCGAAACTTACTTTCCTGACGCGAAATAGTTTCGCCGGCAAGCGTCGGAACGATGGACAGCCCGCTTTTCATGGGCTCTACACCCTTTAAAAGGCTCGCAACCGCGATTGTGCAAGATCATGGACTTTTCAATTGAAGTAATATCGACAGGATATCTTCATGCGATTCATTCAGCTTTTCTCTCTTCTGATTTACCTCGGACTGCCAGCATCGGCGGCCGAACCGGACCTCATCGGTGTCGACGAAAAACAGATCATGATCCCAATGCGGGATGGCGTGAAATTATCCGCCTGGGTCTATTTTCCTCAGAATGTCGAGACGCCCCTTCCCGTCGCTTTCGAACAACGCTATGCCTCCCTTCGAGCGAATGGCACACGGGAAGCGGCGGCACGATTGGCGAGAGCCGGCTATGTCGTGGCATTAGTAAACTATCGCGGCACCCATGACTCTGAAGGAAAATGGGTGGGCTACCGGGCAATGCAATGGGGCGAGTTGCGCGATGGATACGATGTCTGCGAATGGCTGGCATCGCAGTCCTGGTGTGATGGCAAAGTCGGCACCTTTGGCAGCTCTCAGGGTGGATACGCGCAAAACTATCTCGCGGTGACTCAACCACCACACCTCGTTTGCCAATACATGATCGATACCGGCCTGAGCCTTTTCCATGAAGGGTATCGCATTGGAGGAACGACGCGCCCGGGAAGATTCTCAGCCTTTGGCGGCGCCACAAACCAGCAAGACAATCTTGACCTCCTTTCCGAATGGTATGAGCACCCTCACTACGACGACTATTGGAAGGCGGAGGACGCATCACTGCATTTTGACAAAATGAATGTGCCCTGCTTCACCATCGGGAGCTGGTTCGATTTCATGAATCAGGGATCCATAGCGAGCTTCGTCGGACGACAGCACGAGGGCGGCGAGAACTCGCGCAAGAACCAGTGGCTCGCGATTGGCCCATGGTTGCATGGCCGAACTAATAAAGGCAACCAGGTAGGCGAGCTGAACTTTCCCGAAAGAGCCGCCTGGCCCGTCGAGGACCACATGATACGCTGGTTCGATCACTGGTTGAAAGGGAAGCCCGAAGCCGCAGATATCGTGAAGGCGCCACCCGTTCGCTACTTTGCGATGGGCGCGGTTGATGAAGGGCGGGCGCCCGGTAATGTCTGGCGGGATTTGCAAGACTGGCCACCGAAGGCACACGAGACCTCTTTCTTTCTAACAGAAAAAGGAACCTTATCTAAAAATGCCCCTAAAGAGAATGGCGGCTCGACTTCATTTCAAAGCGATCCACGAAAACCGATGGAGATACCGGGACGTTCATTTCCCGGAGCGCGCGACTCTCGAAAATTTGAAGAGCAAAAAGACGTTCTCACATTTACTACGGAACCGCTGAAAAAGGCCGAAGAATGGACGGGCCGGATCTTTGCCAAGCTCTATGTCAAATCAACCGCACCGGACACTGATATCATCGTGCGGGTGAGTGACGTTCATCCTGATGGCCGCTCGATTCTGCTGGTCGATTATCCGTGGCGAATGCGTTACCGCGACGGCTTTGATCATGAAGTTCTGATGACGCCGGGTGAAGTTCATTCAGTGAAATTCCCTGTGGGATGGATCAGTCAGATCTTTAACAAGGGACATCGCATCCGGGTGACGGTTTCAAGCACAGGCGCTCCGCTCTACGAGCCGAACCCACAGAACGGAAAGCCACTCACGATTGAGTTTCCTGATGATGCCCAGGTCGCGACGAACACGATCATGCACAACGAAAAATGGCCGTCTCAGATCATCGCACCAACAGGAGTGGTAACCGCGAAACCGGAATATGTAGTCGACGCGGTCTCTGCCAATATCGAGCCTGACGAAAAGCTAATTTACAAAAAGATCGAAGACCGGGAATTAGAAATGCACCTCTTCAAACCTGAAGGGCACAACCCGGAGACCGATAGTCGCCCCGTCTTTCTCTTTATTCACGGAGGCGGCTGGGCGGGAGGAGAACCGCTTCGGTTTTACTCTTTTGCGAAACACTTCGCCGACCTGGGTATGGTCACTGCATCGATTCAATACCGATTGTGGGATCGCAGCGGCAAAGGGAACACCGTCTTCGACTGTGTCAAGGATGGGCGATCCGCAGTTCGATACCTGCGTGAGAATGCAAAGGCTCTGGGAATTGATCCTGACAAGATCGTCATCAGCGGAGGTTCCGCAGGAGGACACGTCGCTGTCTCAACTGCTCTCTTTGATGAGGTGAACGAATCGACTGACGATCTTGAAATTTCCTGTCGCCCCGATTTAATGGTTCTCTTGAATCCGGTCATCGACACCTCTGAAGCCGGGTACGGGAAAGCTCGGATAGGAGAACGTTGGCAAGAACTTTCACCTGTCCATCACGTCAAAGCGGATCTGCCACCTTCACTCATTTTTCATGCAACTGGCGATCAAGTCGTCCCCTACCTCGGATCGAAACAGTTTCACGAAGCTTCGCTGAAGTTGGGAAATAAAAGCGAACTCGTGGATTATGAAGGGGGATGGCACGGCTACTTCATTTTTGATCTCAAGCTCTACGACTCTGTGATTGATCGAACCGAAATCTATCTCAGGTCCAAAGGCTATCTTGAATAGCCACAGGACAACTCATGCCGTCAGGGACGCTTTGAAAGCTCAGTCGTATCCAGCACCTCACCCTTCAGATTTTTAAACTCGACCTTCATCGACGGGGCTCCAGCAGTAAGACTGAGAAGAAGATAGTTGCTCTCCATTGAGTGGAATTTTGACTGAGGATCGATGTAGGGAGTCCCGCTCCCCTTGAAGCAAGTGTTGTAGTAAGGCAAGCCACCGGCCAGTTCAGCACGATCGGCGAAATAGCCGAAACCAGTGACGAGAGCGGTGCCTTTACTGAAGTGTTCGTGCCAGGCGCCCCGGCTGAGACCATTGAGCTGTGTCTGTTTCTCATTCATCAGCGTAAAGACGAATCCATTCGTAGAACGGTTCATCGTCTCGGCATACCACTTGAACTGTTCAGACTCCGGTTGCCAGGCATGACAAGTTTGCCACGTCGTCCCGTGGTCACTGATATGATTTAAATCCAGGGCAATAAGACGCAGGTCAAACCCTTCAAGATCAAAGTGCCATTTCCATTCATTACCCGGAAGCGCAAAGAATTCCCGGTAGGCCTTCGCCTCGACTTCGTAGACAGGATGATCCGGAGGCTTGGGGCCACGCGGTGTGAGTTGTCGATCATGGTTACCGAGAATGGGCATGAGCGGCGTACTGCGGAACAAATCACGGTGCGAATCGATTAATGCACTGTAGGCCTTCGTCCCTTCCTTTCCCGACTGATACAGATTACTGACATTGTCCCCTGCCGTAACCATTAAGTGAACGTCGTCCTTTATCATTGCCGCCACGTCTTCTTTCTTAAAGAAACCGCCCCAGTCTCCAACGATCGCAATGCGCAGGTCTTTGGTCGGATAACCTTTGAATGAGAATACGTCGGAGGCATCCTCCCCGCTATGGACACGATAGTGATAAAGCGCGTCCCGCTTCTTCAGCGGAATTTCGAGATGGTGCAGTCTAACCGGTTCGTTGGATGAAACACGCTCTCCCAACGCTTTGGAATTTCCAAACTCGACGGTGGAGTCACCGGGATTCTCCGTTTCCCAATTGATAACAATCTTCGATGGATCATGACTCGCATGAGTCAACCAGATGCGCTCAATCGAGCCGGCGAAGGTATTTGAAGAAAAGAGCGATACCACAAATAGGAATAGAAGAAGTCGACCGAACATAGATTCAGGCTACCAGAGATTCTTCACATCGCGCGAACTTACGTTACCGCAGTGACGCAATATGAAAACGGGAGAAACAATAGAGTCCCCTGCCGTTGATTCGACCTGCCGCCGAGGTAGCCACTCCGCCCTGCACTATTCAGACGAATCCCAGTTCACTTCTCGCGTATTTAAACGAGCGGCGAACGTTCTCTTCTTCCAACTGCACCTTGGCGGCAAAGCCTTTCTCCCCAATAGTAGGCAGCCCTCTTGAAAAATGTCCCCGTACTGATGGTTACCGCACTCGTTTCAAATGAGGAAACGGACGGCGATGCCACGGTTTCCGGCGGTGATCATGCAATGATAGCCAAGCCAATTCGTTTCGACAAACTGACCGAAGCGATCGAAGGCAGCCTTGCTGCAGCAGGCTGATCCCCTGACAAACCAAGTTACCTACAAGTGAAGCCAACTCGCCGTGGCTTCACTTTGATTGAGCAAGGGAACGCCTCATCGAACAGTATCTTGCCAGTCCCCGATATGGCGAGCACATGGCCAAATACTGGCTGGATCTCGTTCGCTTTGCTGACACCAACGGGATCCATCATGATCATTATCGCGATCAGTCTACCTATCGAGACTGGATGATCCGGGCGTTCAACAAAAATCTGCCCGAGTTCGTGGTCCCTTGAAAATGAAGCGGAAGCCTACAGCCCTGAAGTGGAGAAAAACGGATCCTTTGCCCGGAATTGCCTCCTCGCCCGTCGCATGGTCTAGCGGGGTGTCCGCTTTGTGCAGCTTTTCCACCGGGGGTGGGATCACCATACCATTTTGCCAAAACAGCTAACCGGTCAGGCGTTTGAGATCTGCACGCCACGATGCTTCAGCAGCTCGGAATTGATCATGAGAAACTGAACTTTCCGTTCCAGGGACTCGACCGGAAATTGACTGGTGTTGAAACCGCCCCGCGTGATAAAAGATATTCTCGGGTGATCTCGGCACTGAAGAGACAGACGAAACTCCGATTTCTGCATTAGCACAGCCGATTGATTTTCAACGGGCGACGGCAAAATGGAGCTTACCTTGCCGGACTGTTTTCAAAACCGCACTATTTACCGAAGACAACTGTCTCCCAATCTTCTTGACGCCGTTCCCGCTTCCCGCTAACTCAATTGCTTCCATTTACGCCCCACTTTTTGACTATGACATTCCTTCCCACTTTTCTCGCTGCTGCCGAAGCACCGGCTCATGGCCTCGGCTACCTTCTAGGCGTCCTAGGGGCCGCGATCGTTTTGCTTCTCGTGATGATTCTGGTGTTCCGACTCCAGGCATTTATTGCGCTCATCATCGCCAGTATCTTTGTGGCGATTGCGGCAGGAATGCCACTGGGAGAGATTCCCGACACGGTCGTGAAAGGGATGGGTGGAGCCCTCGGGTTTATTGCCACCATCATCGGACTCGGTGCCATTTTCGGACAGATTCTTGAAAACTCAGGAGGAGCGAAAACCCTCGCGAATTCCCTCGTCAATCTTTTCGGGCAAAAACGAGCTTCCTGGGCCATGCTACTCACCGGATTCCTCATCTCGATTCCCGTGTTCCTCGATGTGGGCCTCGTCATCGTTGCTCCTATTATTTACGCTCTTGCCCGCGATTCGAAAAAGTCGATTCTGTTGTTCGGTCTTCCGCTCGTCTGCGGCATGGCAGTGACACACGCTTTCGTCCCCCCTACTCCGGGACCGGTTGCGGTTGCTGAGATTCTCGGCGCAGATCTTGGACGAGTGATCCTCTACGGCATTGGCATCGGACTTCCGACAGCGATTATCGTGGGAATCTTCATGGTTCCCAAGGTCTGCAAAAACATCCAAGTGGAGATTCCGGATTTCTTCGAAGAGGCTGAAGATTCAGGCCCCCTTCCGAATTTCGGACTCGTTGCTTTCATCATGGGATTGCCCATCGTTTTAATTGTCCTCGGGAGCACCTGGGCAAAAGCGGACGCGCCCACGTCCCTCCAAACACTGGTTGGCTTTCTCGGGCACCCCGTTGTGGCTCTTCTGATCGCAACCTTGCTCGCGCTTCTCTTCCTCGGCGTCATGCGCGGCGTCGGTAAAGACAAGCTTCTCGATCTCAGCACGAAAGCGTTGGGACCTGCTGGAATTATCATTCTGATCACCGGTGCCGGTGGCGTCTTCAAACAAATTCTCGGCGCCAGCGGTGTGGGTGATGCGCTCGCCGATTGGCTCGGCAGCTACGGCATCTCTGCGGTGGTCCTCGCTTATCTCTTTTCGATGATTGTTCGAGTCGCTCAGGGATCCGCGACGGTTGCAATGATCACGGCTGCCGGACTCATGGCCGGAATCGTGCAGGCAGGAGACTACAGTCCTTCCGATCTCGCCCTCATCGTAATCGCGATTGCAGCGGGGTCTACGATGCTATCGCACGTCAACGACTCAGGGTTCTGGATCATCTCCCGCTATCTCGGAATGAACGAAGCACAGACTTTGAAAACGTGGACCGTCCTTTCCGTCGCGATTTCATTGATCGGCTTTCTCTTTACCGTCGGCCTGAGCTACGTCGTATAGCCACCCGAACGCTATCGCGCATCAAACAGGGTTATGTCTGTGACCTAACCCTGTTGAATTCACGGATTAGAGTCCGCCTTCCGGCTGAAACCGCACCGTTGCGTCAGCCTGCTCTATCTGCACTCGTAGCCCTTCGCTGCGTGTTTTCCGATCGATCAAAAAGGTTACTTCGTGGCGGCCTTTCTTCAATTCTACCTGAGCCGAAAAGTCATCCCGTTCCTTCCCATCGATCCAAACCCGAAGGCCTTTCATTTCATTCAGCTGAAACACAACCTTACCGGCAACTTGAACATCCAGCCAACCACGCGCCAGGACTTGATCACCCAAAGCGAGGTCTTCCGGGGGCAGTACCCCGTTTACTTTGCTGTAGGCGGGAATCCAGGCAGCGCTTTCGTCGGGCAACTTATCGCCCTCAGGATTCTCCATGACCCGCCACTTGCGAATTACGGCACTTTCATCATTCGCAAACTCGCCGGGCTTTCCTAACACCGATAGAAACTTTACGAGATCGAGAAACTCGTCACGACTCTGCAGTTGATCAGCGAGTCCGGCAGGCATCAAAGAAGGCATCGTCTGCTCTTTGAGAATCTGATCTGCAGGAATCGTGACTTCTTTTCCTCCCTGAGCCGCGTCGCGAACGACGACTTCCTGCTCGCTCTTGAAAGTGATCACGCCCATTTGAATCGATCCATCAGCAAGCGTGAAAAGCATATTCTCGTAGTGCTCGGCGATGGCGGCGTTTGGATTGAGAATTGACTCGACCATATAATCCGTCGTCGCGGCGGCTCCGACCACGACTAGATTTGGGCCAATGGCAGGACCCGCCGACCCAATCGCATGACATCCCGTGCAAGCGAGCGCCTTGCGACGGCAGATCATCTCGCCACGGTGCGGGTCGCCCCGCTTTTCTGCATCTGCCGTCAATTTTGACTGATCTTCTTTCAAAAGATCCGCACTAAGCGATCCGGAAGTCGACTCAGCCTCAAATAGTTTCGCGAGCGCTCCGGCCAACTGCCCGCTGGACCGATGAAATTCGCTCACCTTTACTTTCACTTCAGGGTGAATAGAAACCTCTTTCAACGCAATCGTCAGCGAACGGCTTCCTTTCCGATTTTTCAACAGAGCGGTGATCGCAGGGACAGGATCCGCTCCTTCTGGATCTTCTGCCACCAAGGCAGCAGCCACCTCGATGCCCGACTCAATATCTCTCAAGGCCAAACCCGCCAGGGCCAGATAGCGCGTCTCCATATCTGAATCGCGGGCGAGACTTTGCAGTTCGGTCAGGAATTGCGTCTCTTCGAATTGAGAGAGTGCCTGAGCTGCGGCGAGACGCACAGCGGCATTACGATCACCATTCTTGAGAAGGGCGGTCATCTCCTTGCCTGTCGCCCCAACATTCCAAGCCCCCAACGTCGCAGCCGCAAGAGCCGCGACTTCATTGCTATCATTCTCAAGCAATGGCGCCAGGCGCTTCATCGAGCGCTTCATCGGAGGATTACTAAGCTTGTCCCCCAATTGACTCAATGAGGTGAGAAACCCGATTTGCACCACCGGCGACTTTGAGCCGCCTTTTCGCGTCAAGGCATCGACCATGATCTTCACTTCGCGTCCGGTTCCAACGATCGCCATCTGCGCCTGAATCTCAGCAAGCTCGCGGCTGTCCGTCGATTTACTTTTTACAAATTGAACAAGACGGTCGGTAAATCCGATGCCCGCGGATGCTTCCGCGAACTCACGATGAGAGTCCTTATCAAAAGCCAAACGGCCCGCCTCCATCGCCGGACGCCAGTATTTCTCCAATGCTTTCTTCGTCTGCGGTAACGCACCATCAAGTGTCGCGTCGCGCGGCTGATCAAGAACGTGCAAAGCCGCTGCGTATGCCTCAGCCTTAGGCACAAAACCCGCTGAGAGGACAGCCTCCATGCGGGTGCGGGAAAATTCATCTCCTGCCGCCTTCGCGATCATTCCAATTGGATCGGAGAGATCCTCATGCCAGTAGCGAAGGACCCGTGCGCCTGCTGATCGGGCGTGCCCATCCTCGGCTGAAAGCACTTTGGTCAGAATTCTCTCACTACTTCTTTCGATATTCTGACATGCCCACATCGCTTCAACGAGATGCAGATCATATTCTGAATCGCTCGTGTCCAGTCCGTCTGCCCAGACCTCCAGTGCGTCCAAAGCCTCATCCCAATCCCGCATCTCCAATTCCTTCTTCACTTGATGACGAACAAACTCTTCAGGACTCGCGAGATGCGCGACCAAATCAGCGAGAGGAAGCCCCTCCAGTTGCGGCGCCTTTACGAGAGGGCGTTCCTTGTGAGTAATTCTCCAGATGCGACCATGATCGTGGTCACGTCGCGGATCACGGAAATCATGCTGCGCGTGGTTGATGATGCTGTTATACCAATCCGCGACGTAGACAGCGCCATCAGGACCCATTTTCACATCAACAGGGCGAAAGTTAGGATGCTTGGAACTGATAAGCGGCTCAAGCACATTGGCACTATAGCCTGCACCATCTTCGATGAGCTCATACCGAATCACCTTACGCCCCTTAAAGCGCCCGCTGAGCAAATTGCCGCGTATATCCTCGCCGATATGAGTTCCGGTCGCGAGATCACCACCACACTGTTTCTCAGTCGCGATGAGTGACTTCACCGGAGTGGATTCCCCGCTATTCCCCGTCGCAGGAGAGAGATACATAATGCGCGGATTGTTCACCATGAAGGACTGCCCCCATTTATCAAACACGTGTCCCCAGGGATTGCCGCCGGTTCCGGGAACGAAAACCCGCAACTCCTGCGTGCGCGGATTAAACTGGTAAACCCCACCATTAAAGTTCCTGACAACACCATACTGCGTCTCGACCTGAGCGTGCAGGAAAATGCCCTCCTGAAAATAGATCCAGCCTCCGGGACCACGGCGCCAGGCACTGATTGAATGGTGATTGTCCTCGATTCCAAATCCGGTCAGGGCGAGTTCCTTTACATCGGCGACATCGTCACCATCCGTATCCTTGAGAAAAAAGACATCAGGAGACTGCCCCACGTAGACACCGCCATTGGCGAATTCGATACCCGTCGGCAAATAAAGCCCATTCGCAAATACCGTGGACTTGTCGGCTGCGCCATCTCCATCTGTGTCTTCAAGGATAATAATCTGGTCATTCGCCACATCCCCGGGCTTCAGCTGAGGATATGCCCAGGAGCACGCCACCCAGAGGCGTCCTCGCGAGTCCCAATGCATGTGCACCGGATTGGCGAGCATGGGATCTGCAGCAAAGAGATTTACTTGATACCCATCAAGAAGATCAAAATTCGCGAGCTCTGAGGCGGGATCATGATTATTCATCAAGTCGATATCCGCGCCTTTGAGGTTCGCTGTTTTGATACCCGTTGCATCATTTGCATGGGCGAGCCCCATCGAATAAAAACTCGTGGCAACCACTACTGACGCGATAGAGAAATAGGAAATTTTCATTACGTTGAAATAGGAAAAAGTTAGTCAGAAACACGAATGAGGCGCCATTCCCTTGTCTTGGGCGCCAGACTCCCTTGAATCGACCTCGCGCGTTGCTTCGCAATTTCATTAAATTCAATCACCTCCGCGGGAAGCGCCCTTCCACTGGGCGAACTGCGACGTTCTCCCACGATGTGAACCTGATTGTAAGCCTTCCAACTGTAGACAAACTGACGATTCTTGTCGTTAACCGCTGCCCGCAAAGCTTCCGCTTCAAGGTGCGCAGGGGACGAATCGATCACTACCCCCAGCTCCCATTCCGCGCTGCTCGCTGAGGCGACGGGTTCACCGTCGATCGAGAGTAGATAGCTACCCTGTTCCAAATTCTCAACCACGAGCCGGTCGCGAAATTCAGAAAGCTGCGGCGGCAACGACTCGCTCGTCGGCGGGGTCAAAGTCGGCCCAAAGGTCTCTGTCACTTGAAGGCTTACCCCCGTCTTCGTTGCCTTAATATTTGCGAGGGTTACCCCCTGCGCAGATCCTTTCGCCTCTTTCGCGTCGATCATGATTCGCCACGGTTGTTCGCGAACGGTCTCTCCGTCTTCCGCAACCAGCCTATCAAACAGAAATCGACTCGCCGCCCAATAGCCGTAGGAATTCAAATGGATCCCGTTAGTGGTGAGCCTGGAAGCGCCTGCCTCATCCATGATATATTTCATTGGGGTGAAAAGATCGACAAAAGGAACTTTCTCCTGCGAGGCCACTGCGCCCATCGCATGGGTATAAGCTTCCAAATCCTGATTCCGCTTCTCATGTTTCGGGGTAAGCCTCCCCAAATTCTCGTAAGCAATCGGTGAGATCAAAACAAGTCGAACCGGCGTTTCCCCGTTGTATTTTTTTCCACGATGAGAACGAATAAAATCAGCGACGTCTTTCTTGAACCCATCTATTCCTGCCTCGCCTTCGAACGATTCGCCCAAACCGAAACAACCAATGATCACGTCGGTTTTGTGATCCGTTAGGGTCGATTCTTCGGTTGGAAAATTCGTAGGCCGGTCACGCAATGTCAGCATATCCCCCGCCCAACCCAAATTACGAATCGAGACCGGATTCTCTCTCGTTCGCTGCAGCAAGAGCGTTTCGAGGTATCCATGAATCCGAATTTGATCAGCGAAAGTGTTCCCCACAATCGCAACGCGATCCCCCGGGAGAACCGGAGCGTCGGACTGCGCCAACGCATCAGTCACGGAGAGGAAGAGAAAAGGCAGAAGGTGGACGAACAAGCGTTTCATATCAGTGTTTTTTATCAGCACGCTCAATTTCCCAGGTGGAGATTTTCCGGTCCGCCGCGGGAACCGGCATATCCAGGCCCCAGTGAACGCTGTTCACAAGCATGCGAGTGAATGATTCCTCCGCGAAGTCACCTGGATGCCCGAAAGAGGTCCCAAACACTTTTCCGCCCCATTCGTTTTCCCACGCCCAGGCGATAATATCAGCCTCGTGTTCGTTCACCATGATGGAGCCGAAGGGCTTGTTGAGAAGTCGATCACGTCCCTTTCCTTTTCCAATGACGAGAGGCTCAGCGCCACCTTCGAGTCGCGTCAGATAAAGCGTTCCCGGAGACACCCAATTCGTTTTGGTGACATTGGCCATGATGGGGTGCTTGCCCGCCGAGGGAAGAACCGAGACGTCCGTCGTACCCGCCTGATGCACGATATAGGGGGTTCCGAGAGCACGCCGGCCAAAACCGTCATTCCACTCGGCCAGTGGATGATCGGCAGGATATTTAAACGAATGATTCGCGGTGCGCAACCCGATCACCGGCTTGCCTGACTTCAAATAATCTTCAATCGGTTGCCACTCCGCATCAGGCAGCTTGAGAAAGCGCATGAAGAAGATAACGAGATCCGCTTCCGCCAATACCTCAATTCCCGGCAACACGTTTTCCGTCTTTTTCTCCGGATTTCCCTCTCCCAATACCACGGTTGTGCGAAACCCGAGGCGATCCAACTCTTCTGCAAACAACGGCATGCTCAGCTCCGGGGAATAGTGCAAAGTTCCGCATATGAGAACAACGTGAGGCTTTTTATCCTCTGCCGCCGTCAAAGACACGGAGAGGAACAAAATCAGAAGGAGGAAATACTTTTTCATAAAATCAAAATCGGCTGTTTCCGCGAGGTCGCGCCGAGATTCAGACAGTGCGATAAGCGCGTGGTTGTGAGTAAACTACCATCTCACCTCATATCTCACTGACGCGATGACGGCGACTTAAATTCGTTGATGACAAACTCGCTAATCCAGCGACCAAATCTCGATCTCGTCGAAATCCGGAGAATTCAGCGAGGTCCAATTGATCTTCTGCTTCGTTGCATGAGCAAAGCCTTCGGATTGGAATTCTCCCACCACTTTTCCGTCAACGCTCACGCGCATGGAATCGGCGACCGTCACCATTAAAAGGTCATGCCATTGATCCTTTTTTGAAGAAAATGAGAAACGCTTCGACTTGGAAGCGATCAATTGATTCAGTTCCTTATCTTTCGGGTTGGCTTTGCGCTTGTCTCTTAGCGCCTTATCCATCCCTCCTGTTTTGGCATCAATGAGAGTGATGCTCTTGTCGTCAAACTTGATTCCCGCGATATGACCGGAATGCACTGCCTTGCACTTCGGGTCATTGAACTCAATCGAGAACGACTCCCCTGCTTCAGCTCTAAACTTAAGTCGGATCGCTCCATCCTGAAACGCGGGGCTCAGTTCTTGAAACAACACTGCGGCATGCCCTGCGTCTTCCACGGTGATGACGTGAAGAACGCCTTCGGTGATGAACGCCTGCTTCTGATCATTGGCTCGCCACGGACTGTTTGATGTCCACCCTTTTCCGAGTGCGTCTTTCCTGTCCGATCCGTCCTCTCTTTCAAAATCATCTGAGAACACAAGAGTCCCCTGTGTTTCAAGAAGCGTGCTGTCATCGGCGTAACCAAAAGTGAGCGCTGCGGAAAAGATGGCAATGAGTGCGTTATAGTAGTTCATCGTAAAAGGTGAAATTTTCAGGGAAGGTGGCGTAGTTGAGATTCAACAATGTCTCACTGGTTTGACAAGATGGGACTATGACCACGTCCTCGCCAGAGCCTGCAAGATGGCTACTCGAGCAGGTTTGACACATCAGGATGAGTCGGGCGACTCGCCTCCTCTTTGCCTAATTTCCCGCGGCGAACCTCGGGACAGCGTTCTAACAGCATATGTAACTCGTCACGAATGCGTGCCGCATCTCCATCCACTGAGCTGGCAAGATCGTTGGCCTCATCAAGATCAGCAGGGACCTCGTAATAACGCCCGTCACGATAGAGCTTATAATTTGCCGTTCTTGCAAATTGTCCGGGTTCTTTGTTCCAATATGGCTGATAATTACACAGAACCCACTCCCTTGGATTCCCGGATTCCCCCTGCAATTGTGGCAGAAAACTGCGACCGTCGATAGGGTCGTCAGCATTGCGGGTATTGCCCGCCGCCTCAGCAAGCGTCGTATAGAAATCGGTAAAATCGATCAGATCGGGTAAGACCTTTCCCTCAGGAGCATGCCCCTTCCACCGGGCCACAAACGGAACGTGTGTCCCGTTATCTTTCATTCCGCCCTTGCCTCCCTGAATGGCACGACCATCCCAATTCGAGCGAATCTTGGGATGCGTTCCATTGTCCCCCGTGAACATTATAATCGTGTCCTCCCCGAGTCCCAACCCATCTACTTTATCCGTAATCTTACCGACGAGCTTATCCATATACTCAACCATCGCGACAAAGTTAGCCTTCTTCTCTTTGGCGTTTTTAGGCTCTTTGTTAGCGCCTTTCATTGGAAGATCTCCAATCGTATCAGGAGTGGGGACAAACGGATCGTGAACGAGAACCATGGGATAATAGACAAAAAACGATTCCTCCTTGTTCCGCTCAATGAAATCACAGACAAAATTAGAGAATAAGTCGGGACCATACTTCCCGGCATTTTCCTCAGGCGTAATCGTCTTTCCGCTGTGCTCGAGCCCGGGACTCCAGAACCGCTCACCACCCTCCTGCTTGGTCTTCGTCACCTGCCAAAGTAATGATTCATTAAAACCCGCTTCAAGAGGGCGCAGCGGATTCTTGCATCCTTCGTTATTGCTGTAGAGACCGTTCAGCTGCCACTTCCCTGCAATCGCCGTCTTGTAACCGGCATCCTGCATCATGTGACCGAACGTCCGCTCCGCTGGATTGAGATAACCGAAATGCGTGTAATTCCGGAACCCATATTTCCCCGTCATGATCTTCACCCGTGAAGGCGTGCAAATGGGTGTCGAATAGCAATGCTCGAAACGAACTCCCTCCGCAGCGAGTCGATCAATGTTAGGCGTCTTGTAATCTTCGGCTCCATAGCAACCGAAGCATTCCCAGCTCACGTCATCCGCCATCATTAAAATGACGTTCGGCTTTTCTCCCCCTCGAACCGTTGACGTGAGAAGAAGAAAGCTCATGGCGAGCATTCGAATAGGTATACCAATCTGCATTTCTCAGCATTGCCAATACCGCCCGCCAAGTCACTCGAAAATTGCTACGCAATCAAAGAGAGGAGAAACCGGGGCGGGTCCCTTGTGAAGCCTTGATTTCTCTCAACCTCGCGCGCATCGACGCCGCTTGGTTCGGGTAGCGTTCAATGACATTGGTCGATTGAGATCGGTCCGCTGAAAGATCGTAGAGCTGGTTAGCAGGGGCTTCGTCTTTGATTTCCCCATCCACCACATCGCTGTTGGTTTGACCTGCGAATTTCAGGGCAGCCGGACCGCCGAATCCGTGTGAGCCAACTCTTGGGCTGCTGAAACCGCCACCACCTTTTCCCGTGATCATCACCCAATCCCCATCACGAAACACCATGTGGCTCGCCTTGCTCGATCCGAGAACGAGATGATCGCGAATCGGCGCTTCCGTTTCGGAGATAAGAGCAGGGAGAACATTATAACTGTCCGGCCCTTCCTCCGCTTTCAGCTTTTGCTCCGTGAGCGATGCCATCGTAGCAAGTAGGTCGACGTTGCAAATCAACTGCCGGGACTCGGAACCCGCTTCGATCTTTTTCGGCCAACGCGCGATGAAAGGAACTCGATGTCCGCCTTCCCAACCATCAAATTTGAACCCCAACAACTCACCATTCAGCTGGTGTCCCTGCTTGATCGCTTTCTGACCGGTCATGTTGATCATGCCTCCGTTGTCACTCGTAAAAATGACAAGTGTGTTTTCAGCCAATCCGTTCTTCTCCAGCGTAGCCATGACCTCGCCGACCATCCAATCCAGCTCGTGAACAAAGTCGCCGTATAGACCGCACTCGCTCGTCCCTTGAAACCGTTTCGCGGGAGTGAACGGGTGATGAATGTTTGTCGTTGAAAGGTAGAGAAAAAATGGATCGTCCTGGTTCGCCTCGATCCACTCAACGGATTTCTCCGTCAGTCGCGTTCCAACCGCATAGTCATCGTAAAGCGCATGCGCCGCATCGGCCCCTCCGATATCGCGAATCATCTTTTCCTCAATGACCTGAGTCTTTGCCGTTTCCCCATAAACAAACGGGTCGTCAGGAACGAGGCCCACAACCCGATGATTCTCCACATATACAAAAGGCGGATGACTGTTCACGGTTGGCACTCCGTAGTAATAATCAAACCCCACCTCCAGCGGCCCGGGCTTCAGTTCACCGTTCCAGTCCGGCGTTTTCTCCCCAAACCCGAGATGCCACTTTCCAATACAAGCCGTTGAGTAGCCTGCGTTTTTCATGACATCTGCAATCGTCGTGCGATCCTGATCGATAACCAAACCGGTTCTGAGAAAAACAGGTCTGCTCAGCCCTTTTCGAAACGGGTAACGGCCGGTGAGCAATCCGTAGCGCGAAGGCGTGCAAACCGCCGACGCTGAGTGAGCATCCGTGAAGCGCCGCCCCTCTGTCGCAAGTCGATCGATGTTCGGGGTCTTCAACTTGGTGGCCCCGTAACAACTCAGGTCGCCATAACCGAGATCATCTGCGAAAATGACAACCACATTGGGAGGTGTCTCTTTTTCCTCTGACGCCCGGGAAGCTTCAAGCGTCACCGCGAACAAGAATGCCAAGCCCATCGACAACACAAAAAGAAACTTCCTAGCGGCCTCTGCGAAAACGTTGTGTCGGTGCGTCGTCATCATAGTAATTGAGAGATACTCACTTGGATAGTGGCTTCGGATTTTCAACAAAAGCAGAGGGGCGGCTGTTCGTCGCAATATCCGCTTCGAAGTCCATCATAAATTGCGAGAGTCGTTTCACAACCCCCGGATTTGCTTCAATCAGATTCGTCGCTTCCCCTGCATCCTCCACAAGGTCATAAAGCTCGCTTGGCTTCCCCTTGTTCCGATGGAGCTTCCACTTCCCGGAACGCACTGCCATGAGCACATCGCCACGATGATAGAAGAACGCCTCGTGGGGCGTCGGGGCATCTTGAGTCAGGACAGGCCAAATATCTCTCCCATCAATAACGCGGTCTGCCGGAATCTTTGCTCCGGCAAGAGCAGCAAAGGTCGGAAGCAAATCCATCGCCGTCATCAGTCTGCCATTCGATTGTCCCGCTGGAATTCTCCCGGGCCAGCGGATCACGGTTGGCTCACGCATCCCCCCCTCATAGGTACTGCCCTTTCGCCCGCGAAGCCCACCGGCGCTGCCGATCGCGGGGCCGTTGTCAGAGGTGAAAATAACCAGCGTGTTCTCGTCGAGTCCTTTCGCTTTCAGCGCATCGATAATCTCCCCCAGAGACCAGTCGATCTCAGCGATGGCCTCATGGAAAAGCTTGTCTCTTGTCTTGTAGTCAATCGTGCCCTCCGCTTCGTCTTTGAGCTTCTCTAACGTTTTAGCATCAGCCCCTTTCATAAACCCGGGCGACACATGCAATGGCTTGTGAGGAATCGGATGCGGAACGTAGAGAAAGAAGGGTTCGTCCTTATGTCTTTCGATGAAATCGACAGCACCTTCCGTAAATCGCCGGGTCAGATAGTCCGCATCGGGATCCATCTCGATGACCTTTTCACCGTCGACCAAGGCCAACGGTGGAAACTGAAAATTCTTTTGATTTGGATGATAAGGATGAATGTCGTGACTGTAGGGAATGCCCAGATACTCATCGAACCCCTGTTTCGTGGGAAGAAAATCAGGCTGATCGCCAAGGTGCCATTTCCCGAATATCCCTGTCTTGTATCCCACGCTTTTGAGAACTTCGGCGATCGTGATCTCATCGGGGTTGAGTCCTTTGGGGTCTCCTGAAAGCAGGACGGGGAAACTGGAACCCGTCGCTAAATCGACCCGCTTAGGATAGGACCCCGTCATCAGAGCAGCCCGCGAAGGCGTGCAAACCGGTGCGGCGACATAAAAACTGGTGAGCGCCATTCCCTCTTCAGCCATTTGGTCAATCCGAGGCGTGCTGACGTGCTTCCCGCCAAAACAACCGAGGTCACCATAGCCTTGATCATCGGTAAAGATGATCACGAAGTTCGGCTTCCTACCCTCCACGAGAGCGGGTTCGGTCACCTTCGCTTTGACCTCCCTCTCAACAAGCGTGCCGTCAGCGGAAAAATCATCGACATTGAGATGCCCCCAACCACCCACACTTTGATCAACGATTTGAAAGCGAACCTTAAGCCCCTTCCATTTCAAGGTATCCCACACGACCCTGCGCATCACGTGATCACTTTCTCCACCCGCCCGAATCAGTAACTCACCCGACTCAGCATCGATGAGCCCTACATAGAGCGTTTCCTGATCAAAGCCGCCGGAAACGCGAAAGGCGACCTGATCGCCATCCAGCGTAAATATCGGCGACTGAATAACGCCGGTTTGTTTGTCCGAGCCACCCTTGCCATCAGAAAACATCAGCGTCGAAAGATGAAAGTCCCCGTCCCGTGCGAAGGGCGCCTTCTTCCAT
The DNA here is from genome assembly GCA_028047635.1 of Verrucomicrobiales bacterium. Taxonomy (GTDB): domain Bacteria; phylum Verrucomicrobiota; class Verrucomicrobiia; order Verrucomicrobiales; family DEV007; genus Arctic95D-9. The sequence continues at coordinate 67,674 of JAOFXR010000007.1, read as the reverse complement.
TTCGCTAATGAAGGAACGGCAGTCACGGCCTCTTCGAATTCCCCTTCGACGATTTCCCAATCTCCGAGCTCCCCTGATTCAAAGCTGAAGCCGAGATTCCCCACCAATTCCGGAATGACCGGTTGCCCGGGAAACGGCAGAGAACTCGCGCCTCCTCTGCCGAGCTTGCGTGGCCCATCATCGAAATACCGAGCCCCCGCTCCCACAACGTCAAGGTCTCCAAGTTCAGCGCGGGCCACTTCAATACGTTCGCTGAGCCGGGTGACCACCTCTGGATGTTGTTCGGCTATATTGTTAGTCTCCCCGGGATCCGCAGCGAGATCAAACAATAGCACCTCAGAGATTTCCTCTATCATGCGCCCCCACCAGCCCAGCGGACCTGGACTATCGGGGCGCGGCAGGACAAGCTTCCACTGATCAACCCGAATCCCCGAGAGCATCGAACCCGCGTAATACAGATAGTCTTCGCGTGGACTGATTTGCGATTCCCCGAGAAGAAACGCGGAAGCCTCGTGCCCATCAAGCGTTCGATCTTTTGGCAACTCAGCCCCGGCAAGATGGGCGAACGTGGGCAAGAGATCCATCGTGCTGAGAATTTCATCACTCACGCGGTTCTCTCCGAGATGCTTCGGCCAACGCGCAATGAATGGCACACGCGATCCACCTTCCCACGTAGACATTTTCCAACCGCGAAAAGGCGCCGCTGAACCCGAATGGTCGCGCGGGATAAAGTCTCCGCCATCTGGTTTCATGCCCCGCGTGGTCTCGACCCATGGCCCATTGTCCGAAGTGTAAACAATGAGCGTGTTTTCATCAAGACCCAGCTCCTTCAGCTTATCGAGAATCTGCCCGGTTGACCAATCGATCTCTTCAATCGTGTCGCCGTAGGGGCCATACCCGGACTTTCCTTTGAAGTTCTCCGACGCTCCGACAGGGATGTGCGGCATGTTGTGGGCCAGATAGAGAAAGAAGGGCCCTTCCTTGTTTTTCTCGATATAATCGATCGCCTCCTTCGTGTAATCGGCAGTGATGTGATCCCAGCTCTCCACCCCCGCGACAACAACCTCATCGTTTCGATAAAGAGGAACTCGCAGCTTGGTGTCTTCCACATAGACCGTGAAGCCATTAAAAACGGGAGTCCCGAAAAAGTAGTCGAACCCCTGGGCATTAGGCATTGTGTCAGGGTCAAATCCACCGGGCCCATTCCCTTTGTTCGTAAGGTGCCACTTTCCAATGATACCGGTTGAGTAACCAGCCGACTTCAGCACTTCAGCCATGGTAACTTCCTGCGGATGGGGAACCGTGTGGAGTTGTTTGATATTATTCGGCTCAGCGACTCGAATCGGATACGAACCCGTCATTAGCGCGGCACGGGAAACCCCGCAGACTGGCTGAGCATAGAAATTCGTGAGCTTCAACCCCTCGGAGGCCATTCGATCAAGGTTCGGCGTCTTGATCGTCTTCGATCCAAAACAACCTAAGTCCTCGTATCCCTGATCATCAGTGAAAATAAGGATGATGTTTGGCGGTTTGGCAGCCTTCGGTTTTTCTTGAGAAAAAGAGACCGACGACAAGCCGATCCCGAGAAGTAGCAATAATCGGAGGCTCATTAGTGACAAAAAGTTAAAGGGCTAACGTTTAAGTAATCAAGTGTTTCGGAAAATCCTCCACTCGCTCACACCCGATTTGCTCCATCACTTGCTGAATTTGCTTTTTCAACATCGCAATGGTGTGATTGCCGCCTTCCTTGCCCAGTGCCCCTACCCCATACATGAAAGAGCGGCCCATGAAGGTGAACTTCGCACCACTCGCAAGCGAGTTGGCAATGTCAGGCCCCGCGCGCAGCCCGCTGTCGATCATCACGGTCGTCTTATCACCGAACTCCTTGGCCAAATTAGTCATCGGAACAATCGTTGACTGCCCCGCGTCGAGCTGACGACCTCCGTGATTGGAAACGATCATACCATCAACCCCGAGGCTGATCGCCTTCTCTGCGTCTTCAGGATTCACGATCCCTTTGATGACGAGTTTCCCTTTCCAACGGTCACGAAGCGCAGCGATTTTGTCAGGATTGAGACGTCCCGAAAACGTCTTATTCATGAACAGCCCGAGATGCTTCATGCTGAGTCCCTTGGGAAGATAGGGCGTCATTGTTTTGAACTCCGGAGCACCCGCAGCGAGCTGGCTGAATGACCAGGTCGGATGCGTCATCATTTGGAGAACATTCGAAAGCGACATTTGCGGTGGGATCGAGAGTCCATTTTTAATCTCCTTCGGTCGGTAGGCAAACGTCGGCGTGTCGGCAAGAATTACCAGTACTGGCAATCCTGCCTCAGCAGCCCGATCGAGCAATTTGTCTCGCAGATCGTCTTCAGCCGGATGATATAACTGAAACCAGGCGTTGCCTTCAGTTAGCTCAGCCACCGTTTCGATGCTTGCTGTTCCCACCGTGCTCAGGATAAATGGAACATTGTGATCATGAGCCGCCTTCGCGAGGATCTCCGTCGCGCGCGGCCACATCAGCCCCTGAAGCCCTATCGGGGATATACCGAAAGGAGCGTCGTAAGTTTTTCCAAAAAGCTCTGTCGACTGGTTCGACCCCGGATAATCACGCAGATACCAGGGCTTCAGTTGAATTTCCCGAATATCATCCGTATTACGCTGCAGGTTTACATTGGAATTGCAGCCCCCCTCAAGATACTCAAAAGCAAAGCGTGGCATGCGCTGGCGGGCCCGCTCGCGCAGATGTTCAATGGATGGGTATTTGGAATTGATTACGTCACTCATGAAATGAGTCTGAGGTTAAGGACTGACTGGATGAATCGCAATCACTGAAATCCGCAACGTACCCTGAATTCGCAGAGGTTTTCCAAAATCGATTTTGAAGTCTCTTCCTCGAAACTGACCAGCGAGGTAAAAACCGTATTGCAGAGCGCCTGAGACAAAGGAAATTTCGGTTACGCAAAACGATTGGATAGCTCTTGAGAAAGAATCTAAAAGTTCTCGATCCACAGAATCTGAACGTCTAAGGTCGAAAGCAATGCATTTGTACTGCCTTCTCAAACTCTCTGCTCTTCTTTTTGTCATGCTGATACTGAGCAACTGCGGGGCAGTAAACGCTCCGATCAATGCTGTAAGTTCCGTTCTTAACGCCACCGCCAACACCACCGCTAATGTCGTGGGTGCAGGGGTCAGAACTGCTGGAGCTGTCGTCGGAGCACCTCTTGCTCTCATGCAATAATCGATTCAGTGCACCCCCCTCAGTCATGACTCGCTCAATCGCAACCAGTCAGAGCAGCGCCTAATCAGATTGAAGAACCAGCCTCTGCAACACCATTCCGTATGCCACCTGCCATCCGCCCCTGGTATTGGCCTGAAAAGGGCCAACCCGAAAGAACAGAACCTTTCACCTGGATTGTGGAGGGTGTCATCGCCGCCTCGTGGTGGCCCGACCCCTACGTCTTCAAAATTTACGAAGAAAAGAAGATCCGGGGCGTCGTCAATTGCTGCGAGTTTGATAACCGTCAGGATGTTCCAAAACAGTTCACCTACCATCACATCAACGTGCCGGACTACGGGGTTCCAACCGATGCACAAATCGAGCGATTTCTCGACCTGATGGACAGACACTATGTGGCCAAAGAACCCGTCGTGGTCCATTGCGTCGCCGGTTGCGGAAGAACGGGGCAGTTTATCATCGCCTGGTGCGCCAAGGCAGGGTTCATTCCTGCCAAGACCAATCCCGTCGATTGGATCCGAGCTCGCAGAAAATGCTGTTTAGAAACCGGGGCGCAAATTAACTGCGCCAAAAAGCTAACCAAAAAGCATCTCCCGAAGGGATAGAGAGAGCGCGCCTCTTCTGCGTCCGACTCAGCGTCACCTTATCGACGGCGCTCAGTTTAAGGCCCAAGGCTGGATAGGTAGAGCGCCATAGTCGCTTTTTGGTTTCACTCCGTCTTTGCTTTCAACTCCCCGGCAAGTGCGGCGCCAGCTTCGGCTTCCCTGGCCGCAAAAAGCACCGCCAGCAACATCCCACGTGCCGAACTATCACCTCCTGCGAGTGCATTGGTGCTTATGACGGAAGCGTAGGTAGTATCCGGAAGCAGGGCCATATAAAGCGCCAAAGGAAAGGCTCCCGAGACATCGCAGCCCAGGCCGAAATCAGAAGCCACTTTCATTGGGGCAATATTACCTTGAGCGGCTTCGCGCGCCCGCTCGAGGCAAGCCTTAACGTCTATCCCCTCGTAACGCCCGCTTTCGAGCGCTTCAGAAAAAGCAGCATCAATAGCCGCCCCCTTTATCACCGAAGCAGTTGCACGAACAAAAAATTCCGCAGCGTCAGCCACCGATGGATCACCATGGGTCAGTGCCGTCTGGGCCCGTGCCGCGTCGACTGCGTCTTCCAGAGAGAGCTCGAAATCGAGAATCGGTGCCAATCGCGCCGCCCCCGCGAGATCACTGGAACCGGAAGGCGTTCGTCCCTCCGTTGACTGCGTTTCCCGCGTTGCACCATCAAGATAGCCATCATAGTTGGCCATCCCTGTCAGCCAATCCTCACGCCAACCATCAAGAGCGAAACCGTTCCGTTTCGCAATGGAATCTTGCAGCATCAAACACTGATCTCCGTAATGAGTCAGTTCTCCTGCCTTACGATTGGGATGATAGGGGCTCACAGGATCGGCGAATGCAGTGACGCCCTCCGGGAAAAGAGAGGCAATTTGAGATTGATCGTAAATCCAGTGGGCTCCCAAACTAAGAGCATCAGCAACGACGGCGGCACGAGTGAATAATTTCATGAAGTAAAAGACGTGAAGTGGCTCTGAAGTTTACGTCTTTTATTTCCTGCCACCATTCAAGGATTCGAAAAAAAGGAATGATCGAAAGAGGGCGCCGTCTTACGAGAACAAATCTCCCATGAATGAAGTCGTGAGCATGCTACACTATTCAAATGACCGACAGAAATTCCCGAGCGCCTCTGGCCGCCCCACTCACCAAAAGGTGGTTTGTGCTTCGCCATGGCCAAAGTGAAGCCAATGTCGCCTGTATTGTCGCGAGCCAACTTGCCAATGCCGAAACCGCTTACGGACTGACTGAGGTTGGACGTGAAGAAGTAGGAAACTCTGTCCGTCGCGCCCGGGATGAAATCCTCGAAGGTTCGCCGCTACACATCGTCATGTCTCCGTTTCTGCGCACCCGCGAGACGGCTGGAATTGCCGGACAAATTCTCGGAACTTCCCCCGATGCAGATCATCGCCTCGTTGAACGAAACTTTGGTGACTACGAATTGCTCTCCGATGAACATTATAAGGAAGTATGGGCGGTTGACCCAACCGATCCCGACAACGTGCCCGGCCATGCGGAGTCAGTTTACCGCGTCACCGAAAGAGTATGCGATCTAGTTCTGGAAGCCGAAAATAATCCTGACATCACCACTTGCCTCATCGTTACGCATTGCGATGTCGCGATGATCCTGACCTGTGCCTTTCAGAATTTGGATCCACGTCACCATCGCTCACTCGATCCCATTGAAACGGGTGAATTACGACGATTACAGCAGCCCTGAGAGTCACTTTGGTCTAATAAAGTCGTTCCACTTTGAGTGGTTTGCCGTGCCTCCGGGAAGTCACCACAATATCATACGTTTCAGGGCCTAACTCTACGACATCCTCACTGCTTTCGATTTGCCCGCCGATGACTACATGCATCGATTGCAAGCCACCCAACCACCAGCGGGTGTCCGTGATGTAAACAGGGTCACCCACTTTCGCCCGAAGGCGCGCCATCACTGTCACCGACACATTTACGACAGCGAGTCGCCCCTCCCCTTCAAGAGGCGCTTCGACTTCAGACTTCCGCGGCATCGCCAGCGTATCAGCGGCATCGTTCTCACTTCCCTCTGATCCTTTGTAGTGCCGGATCGCCTCTTTAATTGTTCCCCAGACCAATCCCGCTTGCTTCGCTTTCGATTCAGGCTTGGTAAAGAGAGTCACAGTTACACCGATTATACTACTAACACTCAGCCCAAACAGGGCCCGCATGAATTTGTATTGCTTAGCACCGGCAAAAAGCCCGTCACCGTTGTCTCGGAAGTTCTCATCCATCGGCACGCCGTGAGCAATCGGACGAATGATCTCGGGTATAAAAATGGAAACGCCAATCGCAAACAATCCTCCCACAATGGTCGCCAGCGCAGCCGTCGCCGTGAATCGCCTCCAGAAAACCGAGAGCATCAGCGCGACAACAAGGGGAGGCGTTACCGCCGCCGTCATTGCTCCATGAGCGGCGTAAATGGTTTTGAACTGCATAAACACCGGCACCAGGGCAATGCCGAAAAGAGTCACCCCGATGGAAGTGATTCGGGCAGTGCGCAGGAGTTGTTTTTCAGTGGCACCGGGTTTGATAAGCGGCTTGTAGATATCATTCACAACAACGGCAGAAACGGCCGTGATCAACGTATCGACCGTGGACATCAGCGCAGCCGTCAAAGCCGCGAGAATTAATCCGAACACACCGGGGTGCGAGAGAAACTCAGAGGTAATGTAGAATGCTTTCTTTGGATCCATCTCAGGAAGAACCCCGGCATGGACGAAGGACTGACCTATCCAACCACCCGAAGCCACGACAATGGCCGCGATTGGCATCAGAATCAGAGGCATCGCAATCGCTGCTTTTCGCGCTTCCTTAGTCGACTTTGTCGCCATATAGCGCATCAAAATGCCCTGATTAAGAAAGTAAAAGAACGCCGAATTTGCCATCGCATCCTGCCAGAAAATACCGACCGAAGGAAACGTCGAGTCCTCGTTGAAATTATTGAAGGCAAGACGGTTCTCTCGCGGCATGTGGCTCAGAAACTCCTCAATCCCGCCGAGGTAGTGGACTCCCAGAAAAAGGAGAACGATTCCCGTTAAGAGAAGCATCACCCCCTGGAATAAATCGGTCATGATCACCGATGTCTGCCCACCGAAAGTCACATAGATGGCCGAGATACCGGCAATGAGAATGGCGGAACCCATCACGTTCCAGCCGAGAAGGTGGTGAAACACCGTTCCCATCGTGTAGAGATTCACGCCGACATAACTGATCAGATAAACCAGCACACCCACGGTGGCGGCGAGGCGGACCTTGCGATTAAAGCGCCTTTCAAAATATTCCGGCACGGTCGTGATCCGGGAGAAATATAGAATCGGGAGCCATCCAAACAGCAGCAATGGCATCAGCGCCCAGTCATTGAGATAACTTTGACTGGAGGCAAAACCATAATTATAGGCCGCCTGAGAGTATTTCACAAAGCTATAGGAGCCGACCAAAGTCGCGACGAGACTGAAAGCAATCATCCACCATGAGAATCTCTGACCGCCAAAAAAGTAATCTTTCGTCCCCTTCTGCCTCCGCCCGAACCAGGTGCCGATCAGTAGAATCATGACGATGTAAATCCCCATGATTCCAAAGTCAATCGGTTTACCTATCGATTGCTCTGGCCTTTCGCCTCCGGTGTAGGTAACCGCTTTCGCCACACTCATGGGCGCATACTGAAGGTAGCCCTGGAGAACCATAAAGAACATCATCCCTCCCAACATCAGCAATAGATTGCGAAATCCACTGCCGGAAAACCCGATGTAGCCCTGACGACCAGCGAAAAATAATCCTGCGACAAAGACGAGCCCGCCCACAGCATATTGATAAACAAAAGGATCCATGGCGTTTACCCTGATCGTTTGGCGAAACGAGTGAAAGAATAAATTCTTCCGCAGTTGAGGAATAACGATGGAACAAGCCCAAAACCAACAGGGTTAGGTATATGACTTAACCCTGTTGCATCTCTTCTCTGAAGCTGATAAATCATCTGCCATGACCTCCCTCTCGAGACTCAAAAGATTCCTCTGCCTAGCGCTCCTCTTTTCCATCCCACTCACCGCTTTCGCGGATCTCCCTGAAGGCTTTGTCTATTTGAAGAACGTTGATGCGACGATCGAAACGGACGTCCGCTACGCGACTTCCAGCAATTTTGTGGGAAAGAAAGTGGATGGCTATCAGGCTAAAAAAATCATCCTGACCCGCCGTGCCGCAGAAGCGCTGAAGAAAGTGCAAGCGGATCTGAAAACGCAAGGCTACGCCCTCAAGGTCTTTGATGCTTACCGCCCTCAGCGGGCCGTCAATCACTTCATGCGCTGGGTCCGCGACCGGAACGATCAGAAGACCAAATCCAAATACTATCCCGATATCGAGAAATCAACCCTCGCCGGCGGCGGATACATTTCAGGACGATCCAGTCACTCCCGAGGAAGCACAGTTGACCTGACACTCGTAAAACTGGGCAAAGGAGAAGTCGACATGGGCACAAAATTTGACTACTTCGGCCCTGAATCTTCTCACAACTCATCTCAGGTAACACCGGCGCAACGAGCGAACCGCCAGCGTCTACGATCTGCCATGAGCCGCGGGGGATTTGCCTCTTATCACAAAGAATGGTGGCACTACTCCCTCCGCAATACCCCCTTTAGCCAGGCCTTTGATTTTCCGGTGAAGTGAGAGTTTTCACACATTTGCGCTTATTTCGGGCTCCAAAAAAGCAGCGCGATGGGCTTTAATTAAGTCACCCCTCGATGCGTAAACTATTTCTACTTCTCTCGATCTTTGTTTCTTCGGCGATCACGGCCCAGGAGCTGCCAACCAGTCATGCCGAGCGGATGAAGGCAGGAACCGGGCTTTTTCAAAAATCGATTCGTCCGGCCTTGATTGAGAGTTGCTTGAAATGTCACGGCGACGAGAAAATTCGGTCCGGTCTCGACATTTCCTCACGGGAGTTACTTCTCAAAGGCGGCGATACCGGTGACGCCATTGATTTGGCAAAGCCGGAAAACAGTTTCCTTCTCGCGCTGATCAAGCATGAAGAGGAACCGGAGATGCCGCCCAAAAAGGACAAGCTATCGAACCCACTGATCGCAGATTTTCAAAAATGGATTGAGCTGGGTGCTCCTTACGATAAACCGTTGCTTGAGAAAAAAACCGACAGGCCGGAGGAGATGCGAGTAACCGACAGCGACCGCGAGTTCTGGTCATTCAAGCCCCTGGCACTTGATACGCCCCCCGCTGGCGATGACGATTGGGCGAGGACTGAGATCGATCAATTTGTCCTCGCAACGCTTGATAAAAACAAGCTCGCACCAAATCCTCCCGCGAGTGAACACGCTCGCATTCGCCGGGCCTATCTTGATGTGATCGGGTTGCCGCCCACTCCGGAGCAATTGAAAGCGGCACTGGCGATGCCCCATGCAGATTTAGTCGATCAATTACTCGCAAGCCCTCACTACGGGGAACGCTGGGCGCGACACTGGCTTGATGCGGCTCGCTTCGGGGAGAGCCACGGTTTCGAGCAGGACTACGATCGAAAGTTCGCCTACCACTACCGCGACTTTGTGATCAAAGCACTCAATGCTGACATGCCGTGGAATCAATTCGTCCGCTACCAGTTAGCCGGAGATGAGATTGCCCCTGATGATCCCCTCGCGATGATGGCGACGGGATTTTTGGGAGCCGGTGTCTTTCCGACTCAGCTTACCGAAAAGGAATTCGAGAGCGCTCGCTACGATGAACTGGATGACATGGCTGCAACCACAGGCACAGCGATGCTGGGACTGACGATTGGCTGTGCGCGATGCCATGATCACAAATTTGATCCAATCCCGGTGAAAGATTACTACCGGTTTGCCTCCACCTTCACCAAAACGATCCGCAGCGAAATTGATATCGAGCTTGATCCCGACGGCTACCGTAAAGCTTCTGAAACATGGGAGACAGGACATTCCAAGCTCGTTTCAAAAAAGTCTGTTTATGAGTCAAAACCTGAGGTCATCAAGGCATTCAACGAGTGGACCAAAACCGATGCCGCTACGATGGTTTCTGAGAGCGACTGGACAATGCTGAACGTGACCGGGGCGGAATCCAGCCAGCGCGCCACGACGCTCACACAACAGGACGACGGCGCCATCTTCGCGACCGGGAAGACTCCTGCGAAAGAAACTTACCTCGTAAAGACGAACACGCAGCTCAAGGATATCCAGTTCGTTCGAATCGAAGCATTGACTGATCTGTCAATGAAACGCAACGGCCCCGGCAGAGCCGGAAACGGAAATTTCGCGTTGAGCAATTTAAAAGTCCTCGTCGTAGAAGCCGAAGACAAGAAGCAACCGTTGAAAATCGTTTCAGCGGAAGCGACCCATCAGCAGAATACGCAAAACCTGTCGGTCGCTTCGGCTTTCGATAGCAATGTCGATGCAACCGGTTGGGCAGTGGATGCTGGCGGGATTGGGATAGATCAAGCAGCTGTGTTCAAACTGGAGAAACCATTGACGCTGAAAAGCGGAAACTCACTCAACTTTGAACTGCGCTTCGCCAACAACGGGCAGCATAGCCTCGGGAAATTTCGCCTGTCTGTGAGCGCAGCGGAAAACCCAGCCGTTGCTGTCGGGGGAGGAAAATCAGAAGCACTGACCGAAGCCCAGGCAGCATTACTTACTGGTGTATTGACGCCGGAACACCGGAAAACACTATTCCCCCATTTTGCAAAATCAGATGCGAAATGGAACAAATTCGATGCGGTGGTCCGTGAATCACTCGCCGCAAAACCGCAGCCCGACATGACCAAAGTGCAGGTAACCAGTGAAGGATTTCCGCCGACGAAACACCATGCGGATGGACGCGGCTTTCCTCACTTTTATCCGGAGACGCATTTACTGAATCGAGGCGATCCCAACCAGAAACTGGCGGTCTCTGAACCCGGTTTTCTTCAGGTCTTAATGCGCAACGATAAGTCGACTCCTGACTGGCGCGAGGCTCCCCCGTCAAATTGGAAGCGCACCACTTACCATCGCCATGGCCTCGCCAACTGGATTACCGATGCCGAGAATGGCGCGGGACATCTTCTCGCTCGAGTCGCCGTAAATCGGATCTGGCATCATCACTTCGGTCGCGGCATCGTGGCGACACCAAATGATTTTGGACTTCAAGGAACCTTGCCGTCTCATCCTGAACTGCTCGATTATTTGGCCCGACGTTTCATCGCCAATGGTTGGAATATCAAGGCGCTTCACCGTGACATCCTCCTCAGCTCGACCTGGCAACAGAGCAGTGCCTCATCGCCGGAGAAAGCGACGATCGATCCGGATAATCAGTTTCTTTGGAGGTTCACTCCACGCCGTCTCGAAGCAGAGATTGTTCGCGATTCAATCTTGTCAGCCGCCGGCCAACTGGACACAACAATGTATGGACCGGGAACTCTGAATGAGAGTCAGCAACGACGCAGTGTCTATTTCATGATCAAGCGAAGCCGACTCGTTCCGATGATGCAGATTTTTGACCAGCCCGAGCCACTCGCTAGTCAGGGCAGCCGCCCAAGCACGACCATCGCGCCGCAGGCACTGCTGTTCATGAATAACGCTGAAGTCATCAAGTGGGCGCGATTACTCGCCGCCGAAGTGGCCGCAAAAAATCCTGACGATGCGATTCGCGAACTTTACCTGCGAACGGTCAGTCGTGGGCCAAACGAGGAAGAACTTCAAAACAACCGCGAGTTCATCGCCGCGCAATCCGCGTCCTACAATAGCGTGAAAAACAGCCAACAACTTGCCCTCGCCGATCTCTGCCAAGTCCTCTTCAGCCTTAACGAATTTGTTTACCTGCCATGAATCCTTATTCTGATCTGTTTTCACGTCGTGATTTACTGCAGCGAGCCGGAGCAGGATTCGGAAGCGTCGGTCTCGCCAGCATGCTCGCACAGGAAGGTCTCCTCGCGAAAGATGCCTCCGATCCTCTGGCTCCCAAGAAGGCGCATTTTGATGGTAAAGCGAAGTCCGTGATTTGGCTCTTTATCAATGGCGGCCCGAGTCAGGTCGACACCTGGGACTACAAACCTGAGTTGGCGAAAGTCGACGGACAGGAACTCGAAGGATTTGATAAAGAAACAGGCTTCTTCTCCAAGTCGGTTGGTCCGCTCATGAAGTCCCCTTTTGAATTCGCGCCCCGGGGTGAATGCGGAAAAATGGTTTCATCGATCTTTCCCAAACTCGGCGAGCACGTCGACAAGATGGCATTTATCCACTCCGGGCACACCGAATCGAATAATCACAGTCCCGCACTTTTCATGATGAATTCCGGGCAGCCTCGTATGGGACTTCCCTGCGTGGGATCGTGGGTCACTTACGGACTTGGCAGCGAGAGCCGGGATCTGCCTGCTTTTGTCGTCATGTCAGATCCTCTCGATCGCGGCCTCCCCAAAGGTTCCGCCGCGAATTGGGGCGCAGGATTTTTGCCAAGCGTTTATCAAGGGACCTGGCTCAAGCCGAAAGGAGCTCCGATCGACAATCTCAGCCGGCCGGGACACATGAACATCGAGCAGCAGCAACGCCAGCTCGCGCTCATGAAAAAGCTAAACGGGAGCCCGGTTGACGCCGAACTGGAAGCCCGTATCAAAAGCTTCGAACTAGCCTATCGAATGCAGAACGCCGCACCGGAAGCCTTCGACATCGATCGTGAACCCGAGCACATCAAGAAGCTCTACGGTGTCGGGGAAAAGCACTGCGATCACTTTGCCCGTCAATGCCTGACCGCCCGACGCATGGTCGAGCGCGGGGTTCGATTCGTGCAGATCTATTCCGGCGGAATGGAGAACCAACGCAGCTGGGATGGCCACAGTGACATCAAAGGAAACCACAGTCAGTTCGCCGGCGAATCGGATACGCCGATTGCAGGTCTCCTCGAGGATCTCGAACAGCGGGGATTGCTCAAAGACACCCTTGTTATTTGGGGCGGAGAATTCGGTCGGCTTCCCCTATCGCAAAAATCCAAGAAGCCCGGACGAGATCACAATCCGCATTGTTTCACGACCTGGATGGCAGGAGGCGGAATCAAAGGCGGCGTCAGCTACGGTGAGTCCGACGAAATCGGTCATCACGCCGCCGTCGACAAAGCGCACGTCAACGATATCCACGCGACAATTCTGCATCAGCTAGGATTCGACCATAAGAAACTCACCTACGAATACAACGGACGTCGCTTCCGTTTAACGGATGTGGGAGGCAATGTCATCAAGCCAATTTTGACCTAGTATATCGGCTAGGTCGGGTTTAACGCCCTGCAATTCCGGTTGCTGAATCTTCGGATCTCCAGCACAGTCAGCACGACTGGTTCGGAGCCGTCACTGCGGTTTCTCGCACAAAATTATGACAGCATCTTCGTCAACTAAGCGAATCGCCATCATCGGTGGAGGGTTCAGTGGGGTCATGACAGCGGTGAACGTCGCGCGGATGAGCAAGCATCCCCGGCACATCATCCTGATCAACGCAAAAAGGCCACTCGGCCGCGGCGTTGCCTACGGCACACGGAGGCCCGAACACCTCCTCAACGTTGCAGCGCGGAACATGTCGGCGTTTCCCGACCTTCCCGATCATTTTGTGCAATGGCTCCGAACCCGATCCGAGTTCGATACCGTGCCTGACCTGGAACTAAGGGAACGATTTATGCCGAGGATGGTTTTCGGAGACTATCTGAAGTCGATGATGCATCATCACCTTCAGGGAATGGGAGACGAGGTGACGGTGACGGCAGAGTTTGTCGAAGGCGTCGCAGTGGATGTTGAAGTTAATGGCAGTTCCGGAGTGGTTCTGCTAGAGGACGGAACTCGAATCGACGCCGATCGAGTTGTTCTCGCGAGCGGGAACGAGCCTCCCGCTGCATTGCCGGGCGCCGAACTCTTGCAGGATCATGGAGGCTGGGCCGGTAACCCATGGTTGCCATGGCATGAAAATTTACCGGGCGATGATGGCACAATCGTGATTCTCGGTACTGGCCTGACTACAGTAGATTCGATCATCTCCCTGCGAGCAATGGGCTGGCTGGGCCGAATTCATGCCGTCTCCCGTCATGGTTGGCTCCCCGAAGCTCATTTCCGCGGAATCGATTACCATGATTTTCCTTCCCCCGATGTTGACCTGACAACTCTTGGACTGGAGAAGCTTCGCGCGCTGATGGAGGAACACTGCGGCAAACTCCGTGAACTGGGAGCGAACCCGGCCATCGTCGTCGACAAGATGCGCCCCTTCACTCAGCAGGTTTGGAAAAACTTCAGCGTAGAAGAACGGCTCGCCTTTGCGAAGAAGGATGCGGCGCGTTGGAATATTATGCGTCACCGGATCGCACCCGAAATTCATGCGCAGGTGACGAGTTCACAACTAACCGGGCAACTGCAAGTGCACTCTGCTTACATCGAGCGAGTCGAGGCCGACGGCGAAAAAGTAAAAGTCTGCCTCGAGGGTGGAGAATCCCTCACCGGAGATCTCGTGATCAATGCGACCGGCCCCCAGACGAGATTTTCGTCAAGTAAGTCCCTGCTGCTAAGTAAGTTGATGGAGAAGGGCTTGATCTCCCCTGACGACATGGACATGGGAATTCGTATCACAGACGATCACACCGCAGTGACGAAGGACGGCACCGAATCGGAAGTGCTTCTCGCATTGGGGCCCCTCTTGCGCGGAACCCTGTGGGAAACCATCGCGGTTCCCGAACTTCGTGGTCAAGCAAGTCAAGTCGCGGCAACACTGGTCGGTGGTTCAGCTGCTCCCGCTGAAGATCTCTCCGCTCTCGTGGAGTTTATTATTTGAACGCCTGTCGTCGAAGGATTCAGTTGATCGTCTACTTCGGCGATGAATTTCGAACGCTCGATACGGTGTGCGATGGATTAGAATTTAGTTTCCTTCCGACTGCAGAGCGAACCACGCCCGCATCTGATAGCTGCAGACGCATTTGGACGATCCATCCGGGACGAGGACGAGACCATTTGCGGGAATGGCGTTGATCCAGCAACTGGGACGAATGCCTCCATAGTTTTCCGTTCCGGCATCTCGCGAAAGGTCTTTGTAACCAAGAGTGGCGGAGCGGAACAACATCAGATTTTTCGACGATGAAATCTGCCCGCAGCCGTAAGACCGCTCAAATTCAAATGGCACCTCTTCCCCAGTAATGAGATTCCACGCACCGCCCTGCGCATAGATCGTGTAGTCGTTAATAATAGGGCGAGTCTGGTAGGTGGCTGCATGATCCCAACGCGGTTTACCAGTTTTCAGATCGAATCCAGCGAGCCTCCCGCCGGTTTCTGAGGGGAGGGCAAAAAAGTTATGCCGCACCGCTTCATAATTCATCATCAGAGTCGAATGCGTTTCGCTTGCGGCTAACTGTGTGCCAAAAATTTCTTTATCATTCCGCCACAACTCCTTTCCGCTTTCAGAATTCAGAGCGAGGAGGATACCACCGGGGATATCATCGGCGGGAAGCTTTTTTACGTGCTTTCCATTGCGTTTTGGATTGGGAACGTTGTCAGCATCAACAAGTGCCCGATCAATCAGAAACACCTTGTCGTCGGCAATCGCGATGGCGTTGTTGCGAATCGAATGCTTTGGATCGAATTGCCATTTCACTTCGCCGCTTTTGTCATCCATCGCGAAAAATCGCGTGGATTGGGTGCGCAGCTTGGTGAGCTTATACCTCGGGCTCACTTGATGACTCTGATCCTCAATCGATCCGAAAAGAATTCCGTTCTGGTGCGCTAGAAATCCCCAGTTACGATTCCCTTCGCCCTCTCTCGCTGGTGTTTTAAACTCTCCGAGAACTTCGCCAGTTAGCAAATCGATCCGAAAACAGCGGTCGGCATTTTTCAGGAAAACAGCCTCATCACTGAGGCAGAAATTACTTCCGGTAGCGCCAACCCCGACGTCATGATGAATCCCGTCGTAGTCAGTAAGGTTGTCTTTTAGTTCAAAAACCCACAGGGTCCGACCATTGTAGGCATCGAGGCAGGCAATGCCGTCAACGCCACCGACAACCATACAACCTTGATTAACGAGGGGGGCAGGCCCTTGACCGTGGCGATTAGGAATTTCGAAATCGACATCGCGGAACCAGAACATGGAAAGCGGTCCTTTAAGGGCTGAATCATCGGAACAGAGTGTGTTGGCTGCGCTTGAATTTTGATGGGTCCAACTGCCGGATCCTTCGAGGGCTCCACGCTCTTCGACTTGCATTTCAGTTAGCGAACCAGATACCATTTTTCCACCGAAGGGGCGCTGGATTCGTTGCATCTCCTCGATGATGGGTTTGGAAATCACACCCGACAAAGATTGCGAAGACACGACAAGATTCGCGAAATATTTCGGGAATCCTGTTTCGGCCGGATCAGCCTCGACGAGAGTCACTCGACTCCCGTAAAGGCCGGCATCGCTCAATTTTTTACGGGCTAGCGCGACTTTTTCAGGATCACTTTCCACAGCGTAAATGTGCAGGTCTGATTTCTCTGCAAGCGCATGAGCCAGTTCGCCGGTTCCTGCACCAAGGTCCACGCAAAAGCCTTCTCGCAGATTCGATTTGGCTAGAATTTCATCCGCTGCTGCGAGTGCCTCTTTTCCGGGCTTAGTTTGAGGCGTTTCAGCTGCTGCCGTATTCTTGTCGAGCGATTCAGGCCCCCCATCAAAGCAATAAACCACTCCACGATCCGTGCTTACGACAAGACGTCCGTTCCCCGCCGCGAGCCCGAGTGCTTTGCCCTCAACTTCATGCGACCACCAAACGGTGCGTTGGCCTGCGTAGTCAATTACGCTAACTCGTCCATCCTCTCCGCAAATGGCATCCCCTCCGGCGACAATGAAATCAAGAATCTCCTCCTCGACGGTGACGAGTCGGTTCTCTTTCAGTTGCCGAACTTTCTGCTCTGCCCCTTTTCGATCAATCACCTGGGCATCCTGCCATTTCGAAGCTTTCAATGAACGACTCGTTGCCTGCACGATCCCATTGGAAACGGCAACTACCGGGCCCAGCCCTATCTGAGAATTCAACTCGCCCGATCCCAAGTCAAAGAGGCAGCCCGCGTTCAGCAGAAACTGATCGGCCGCCATGACACGGGATCCACCGCGTTGCTGATTCTTTTGCAAATGATAGTGTTGCAGCTGCCCCGTGCCTCGATTAAAAATGGCCGGAACTGCCCGTCCGGTTGGCACCAGTAATTGATTACCTGTGGCAACAAGATAGCCCTGAGCGGAAACACCGCTTTCGGCTTGTGCACCGCCATGAGGTTGATCCATAAAAATCCGACCCGTTTCACCATTTGACCAGACGGGCTTACCGGAGTCCGCATCAAGCGCATGCAAATAGACGCCGTCGCTCGGCCAAATTCCGGCAGAAAAATACACGGTATCATCCAGCACAACGGGACCTCCCCGCGCAGGCCATTTTGAAATCATGCGCTCATTTCCCAGCACTTTACTGTCATCCGGCCCACCCCGAAATTTCCAGAGTAGAGCCCCGTCGTTCAGCGAAACGGCATAGATCCAACCATCATCGCTCGCCACAAACACTCGGTCTTCCCAGGCACAGGGAGCAAAGCGGATCGGCGCGCCGGTGAAAAAGGCCCACTTCGTGTCTCCGCTGGCAGCATCGATTGCATAAAGTTGGTCATCAACCGAGCTTCCGAACAAAACGAGGTCGCCAACAATGATAGGATGAAAAACCAAATCAAAATCGATCCTTTTGGAAGTGGGCCAGGCAGATCGCGGGCTGTGCTTGGAGCGATGAGTCCAGCGCAGCGTCAATCGGTTCGGAATCGATTCTGCTATAGAAGCACTTCGCTTGGCGTCCGCCCGATACATCGGCCAGTCTTCCGAATAAACAGTGCCGATAGGAAACAGAGCGAAGAACAGGAAGGAGAACAGCGATTTCATCTGCTTTAAGTGTAACAGAGAGAAAGAGAGTCCGGCAACAGCGCGGACGCGGCGTTTTCGTTCTCCATGATTCGTATGCGATCATGCCTATTTCAAATTGGGACGAAATGGTAGAGTTGCCTGTGATGATGATGAATTTTAAAGCAAAATACTTCTTTCTGTTGTGTCTTTTCGTGGGAGTGCCGACCTGGGCTGCAAGTCAGGAGGGCATAGCGACACTGGAGAGTGAATTGGAGAAGATCATCCAAGAGGGCGAGTTGGTCGGGCTTCAAGTGGCGGTTGGAGCAAAATCCGGGCTCCTGTTTTCCGGAAGCTACGGGACCGTGTCAGCTGGCGGCGACAAGAAGGTGGATGAAAAAACGCTCTTCCTT
This sequence comes from Verrucomicrobiales bacterium, assembly GCA_028047635.1. Classification (GTDB taxonomy): domain Bacteria; phylum Verrucomicrobiota; class Verrucomicrobiia; order Verrucomicrobiales; family DEV007; genus Arctic95D-9. The sequence continues at coordinate 49,544 of JAOFXR010000007.1, read as the reverse complement.
GTTGCGTCCTGTTCAAAGCCGTTTGCTTCGACCTGCGTGCTGTCACTGATAGCGGACAGTGAAGTTCCCCTGCGGCTCGATAATCCCGTCAGTCGCTGGATTCCCGAGTATGACATGGCCATGCTAAAAAACGGAAAGAGTGCCGAGCGGTCCCCTACCGTTGAGGAGTTGCTGTGCCATCGTGCAGGGATCTACAGTCAGAAATTCAAGATGACACCGCAGCAGTCACGGTGGATTCGGGACTTTCGACTGAGCTTGGAAGAATCCATCGAGGGGATCGCGGCATCACCGCTGCAGGTCGTCCCAGGATCATCTTACGCATACAGTGGAGCGGGCTATTGTGTATTGGGCAGGGTCGCAGAACTGGCTACCGGAAAGACGTTTGAGTCGCTTCTTCAGGAGCGGATATGCGAGCCGCTGGGAATGACAAGAACGACCTATTTCCCCGCGTCGCAATTTCCTCTCGATGAGATTGCCACCGGATCACCTCGAAATGCTTCACCACACGAATTGGGTGAGGACCATCGGCTTCCATTGATCGGGGGAAGCCTTTACACAACGGCGGAGGAGATGACTTTGTTTGGAACCGCGATAAGCGAAGGATGGAATGGTTCAGGGAAGACCCCACTGGGCCTATCGCAGGAGCTGATTCAAAATGCGGGAACGTCGAGGAGCCAAAAAAGTCAGTACGGCTTGGGCTGGAAAGTGGTGAAGCGAAACGGAAAGACGATCATCCTCTCTCACTCAGGTTCACTAAATACGCATCGTGCCTGGCTTGCGGTAGATCTCGAGAGAGGAATCTCGGTCGCAGGTTGTTGGACTCTGTCCGGGCTGCGCCAACAGCCCGCTGTGATAGAAGCCTTGCAGCGGTTTCTGGCGGGCGACTGATTTGGATTCAAGAAGGTTTCCGCGAAATAAATTAGGCCCCATGATCACTGCAATCTCGCGTGCTGCAAAGCGGTTTCGGAAGCTGAGTTAAGAAAAAAAGTCGATCATGTCAAGGAGTCGATTTTCTACAATATTGCGTCCACTTTCATAAATCAGTGGACTTGTCTCTTTTTCGTATACGGGCAGAATAGTGGTTCCAATAGCCTCCTATTCCGACCAGCCTGATGAATTTATCCGCCGCTACTCTGTATGTTTCAATCCTTGTATCAGCGCTGCTTTTAAATGTCGCTACCGCCGCCGACTACCCTCTCAAAGCGCCTTCCTATAAAGACGTGGAGATGACGAGCGACTTCTGGCGACCGCGAATGATCACTCAAAGAGAGACGCTCGTTCCGTGGGCGTTTGAACGCACCTCGTCAGGTGTCGAACACCTCCAGGCTGCCGCCGATTCTCTCGACGGGAAAGCGGTCAAGGATCATCAGGCGCATCGCTTTATTGATTCCGATCTTTACAAGGTTATGGAGGGGGCAGCCTATCTCCTGCAATTAGAACGTGACCCGGAACTTGAAGCGAAGATGGATAAAATCATCGCCGTCATTGGTGAGGCTCAGGAGGAAGACGGATACCTTTACCCGTCACATACAACCGGAGTTGGTTCGGAGAAAAGTATGATGGGTGATAAACCTTATTCCTTTGTCGTGCACAGTCACGAGCTCTACAATATGGGGCATCTTTATGAAGCGGCTGTGGCCTATTTTGAGACAACAGGAAAGGATGAGCTTCTTAAGATTGCGGAAAAAAATGCTCGACACATCAACCGGGTCTTTTTCGAAGGGGATCCGAAATACAATGATGGAAAACCTATCCGTCAGGCTCCCGGCCATCAGGAGCCAGAGCTGGCTTTGGTGAAGCTTTACAGGGTCACCGGAAATGATCTTTATCTCGATATGGCACGGAAGTTCCTGGAGATCCGTGGAGTAACTTTTATTCCAGACGGAGAAGGGGTCATGTCACCCACCTACGCACAGCAGCACAAGCCAGTGACCGAACAGAGTGAGGCAGTCGGGCACGCCGTGAGGGCGACTTATCTCTATTCAGCGATGACTGATGTTGGAGCCCTCACCGGAAAAAAGGAATACGCAATGGCCCTTGATAGAATCTGGGGCGACATCACGAACACGCGAATGCACATTACCGGGGGATTAGGTGCAGTGCATGGGATTGAGGGGTTTGGCCCACAATATGAACTGCCAAACGCTCACGCTTTCAATGAGACCTGCGCAGCGGTCGGGAATGTGTTCTTCAATCATCGCATGTTTCTTCTCCACAAGGATGCCCGCTATTTGGATGTGGCAGAAGTGGCTTTGTTCAACAATGTGTTGGCGGGAGTGAATTTGGAGGGGAACAAATTTTTCTACGTCAACCCTCTCGATGCTGATGGAAAGTTTCCATTCAACCATGGGACGGCCGGGCGCGCGCCCTGGTTCGGTACTGCCTGTTGTCCCTCGAACATTGCTCGACTTATCCCGCAAGTTCCGGGGATGACCTATGCTCATGATACGGAAAACCTCTTCGTGACTCTCTACGCAGAATCGAACACAACCGTTCCGATTGGAGAAACCGTAGTAGCGATCGCGCAGGAAACCGAATACCCCAACGATGGAAAGATCCAAGTAACTGTTGATCCAGTTAAACCGACAGCCTTTCGACTGCACCTTCGTGTTCCAACGTGGGCGCAAGGGAAGCAGTTTGTGCCCGGCGAACTCTATCATTTTGTCGATTCTCCTGTGACGCCTGTTTCGCTCGCTGTGAATGGAGAGATGATTAAGACCGACCCACTCGAAAAGGGCTTTTTAGTCATCGAGCGGGAGTGGAAAAAAGGGGATGTGGTTGAGCTTATGTTACCTATGCCGATACGGGTGAATCGGAGTCATCCTGCTGTTGAGGCGAATGAAGACCGTATTGCGTTTACTCGCGGGCCGTTTGTGATGTGTGCAGAAGGAATCGACAATGGTGGCGTCACGCAACGTTACTTTTTTGATAAAACGCCTGATGTTGGGAATGCGAAAGCTTCTACTGAAAATGTCGACCACGGATCATTTATTCAGATGAAGATTCCAGCAAGCACGCTTACGAAAAACGGAGGCAGCGAGAGTGATGCATCCCTGACACTAACGCCCTATTATGCGTGGAACAATCGTGGCACCGGATCCATGACGGTGTGGTTTTCGACGAAAGAAGAACTTGCGATTTATGACCCGCTTGCTCTTCCGATGGAGAGTGTGTTTTCTTCGATTGAAGCGTCTCACACGGCCTCGGAAGATACCATCACCGCGATTGGTGACGGCGAGGTCGATGAATGGTCGAGTGGAAATAAAGTTCTTCGTTGGTCGAGTCGGGGAAAGCCCGGAGAGTCGCAGTGGATTGTTGGTCGGTTTGCTAAAACGAAAAGCATTCGCAGTGTCGCCGTATTCTGGATGGACCGTTGGCAGGGCGACGTGAAATTCCCGAAAGAGTGGTCCCTCGAGATTGAGCAAGATGGGGAGTGGAAGCCTTTCGAACTCTACACAACTGACCAATACGACACACGAGCCAATCAGTTCAATGTGGTGCATCCCGCCGCTCCGACGAGTTGCGATGCGATCCGAATTCATATCACCCCGCAAGAAGCCACTGCGGTGGGTATTCTGGAGGTGCAAGTCCAGTTTGAAGAGGATTAGGCCTGACGTATAACCCTGTTTACTCTACGACCATACCCTGTTGAATCATGAAAAAAATAGCGACTACCATTCTTGCGGCTGCCCTCTTCCTGCAGGCACAGTCCGCGGAGAGGCCCAACTTCATTGTCATCTATGTCGATGACCTTGGCTGGGCCGATACATCCGTCCGCATGATGGATAACGATCCTGAATCTGCAAGCGATTTTCACCAGACTCCTCATTTGGAGAAGCTGGCAAAGCGTGGCATGAAATTCTCGAATGCCTACGCACCGGCTCCGACCTGCACGCCGTCACGCAAGAGTATTCAATTTGGGAAAACGCCTGCGAGGCTTGGCTATACTTTCGTGCACGATGTTCTCGCTCTGCAACGCGAGTTGGAATGGAAGGATGAAGTTTCTTTGGCTGATGTTTTAAAATCTGCTGACTCGAATTATATCACGGCTCACTTCGGAAAGGGAATGAGCAACGAGCAGATGAAAACAATCGGCTACGACGTCACCGATGAATTTGACGGCAAGGCAGACAATGGCAATTTCCATGGTGAGTATGTCAGCCTGAAAACAAAGACTCCCCTGTCGCCTGAAAATCCAAAGCGAATGCCTGAACTGAAAAAACGTTCAGTAGATTTTGTTAATGAGCACAGCGGAAAGCGGCCGTTCTTCATGATGGTCTCACACTATGCGGTGCACGTGCCGCATGCCGCCCGCGAGGATTTGATCGAGAAGTATCGAAAGCTGCCTCGCGGAAAATACTGTAAGGACGAGGATTATTTACCGTCGGATGAGGTGCCGGAGGGAATGAAGACTAGTTCATGGCGTTTGCAGTACGCTGCGATGCTGGAAGAGGTCGACGAAGGTCTCGGTGCCATCGTCGAAGCGGTTGAAAAGACCGGTGAGTCTAACAATACCTTCATCATTTTTACCTCCGACAATGGAGGTGGGCTGACGCCGAATGGCGCTTTGTCAGGCGGGAAAGCAAATCTCTACGAAGGCGGGTTGCGTATTCCGTTCGTTATTGCCGGCCCCGAGGTGAGAAAGGGCGGTCAATGTGATGAGCCAATCGTTCAGTGGGATTTCCTTCCGACGTTTCACGATTTGTCAGGGAGCGACGCCCCGTTGCCGGATGATCTGGATGGCGGGAGTCTTCGCGATCTGTTTATTAAGGGGAATGAGGGCGCGGTCGCGCGTCCCGTTGATGGCTTTGTTTTCCACTACCCTTGCTACTTTGCCGCTCCTCTCAGTGTCATTCGACTGGGTGACTACAAGCTGATGAAGCACCTTCTCACGGGGGAGCAAAAGCTCTACAACGTAGTTGATGACTACAGAGAGAAAAACAATCTAATCTATGAGAATCCGAAGGTTGCTCTGCGGCTTCAGAAAGAGATGTCGAAGTATCTGGAGTCGATTGATGCGGAGGATGTTCAAGATGTATACGAGGCACGCTTTGCCGAGTTGGATCGATTCGAATCCCAGGCAAGAGTCAATCACGCGCGGATGATTGAACGTGCCGACGGAGACGAGAAAATCATTGAAGAGGCAGATCGTAAGTTGAAGGAAAACCTGGAGCGAATTGAAAAGAACCGAATGGAATGCGAAGAGAAAATGAAAGGCACCACGTTTTGATGAAATGCTTAGAGGGATTCAAAACGCCCTGTCTTGCATCTCTTGTGGTGGTGCTTTCGATCTCTAACTCCGGCTGTGGGGACCGATCAGAAGGGGCGCCCCCAATCACTGACTATTGCGAGAGATTGCAGCAGGAAGTGCAAGGGAAGAAGCACGGATTCCTCGCGGGTAATGTCAGCTATTACATCGGTGGGTTTCATGCGAGTTGGAACCCTATTGAAGACGAGACGATTGGCCTGACACATCCCTTTTGTCATGATCTGCGGAGTCGCGGGGTTGGTCTGCTCGAGAGCGAGCTTCAAGGTAGCGAGCACACCGGAGTGGGAAACGATTTTTCCGGCTGGGAATTCTATAAGGACACACGAGTTCTCTATGGGACGGTGATTGTCGATGGTGAGGAATTCGAACATCCCGTGCCGGAGAAGATGTATTGGCGGCCAGACAAGATGGTTTGTGAATACACCGTAGCGGGGGTCCAGATTCGGGAGGAGAAATTCATTGGCGCGAATGATGCAGCAGCCTCAATCATCACCTCCTCACGGCCGGTTATCTTGCGATTCTCCGGGAACAGTTTTTTCGTGAGAGACAGTGTCACCTCAACTGCCAGTATCGAAAATCGGGGCGGCGAAAATGTCATTGCGATCACTGAAGGCGGTACCGTGAAGTCCCGCCCCGATCCCAATGGACCAGAGAGAATTGGTCCAATCGTTTACGAGGGAATGACAACAGTGCTATCGGCGTCACGCGACTTTTCTAACAACGTGACTTTTCGGGACGGTGCTGATGGCGAGAAGCATTATCAATTCGAGGTTCCCTGCGATCACCATGGTGTGACGGTTTCCTGGGCGATGCACGATGACGCCTCCCAGGCGATTCAGGCCGCTCGCGAGATTATCGAGAAAGATTCCAAATCCCTCGAAGAAAAGACAGAGTCGATGAACGAACTGTTGAGCCGAGGGATTCCGCAGTTTCGATGTAGCGACAAAAAGTTTGAAGACATCTATTACTACCTGTGGGCACTCTATTTGATGTATTACATCGACGTCCAAAGTGACTGGGAAATGGAGAATCACACGCAGACGGCGGTAAACAATTTCCTGGGAATTCATCGCTACGACGCCTGCTTTCAGATCAAGGTGGGTGCCTGGGCAGCTGATAAGCCACGATTCGCCTACGGGAATGTTTTGACCTGGAAACATCTTGTCGAAAACGGCCGCTACCGTGAGTTGCCAAATGGACTCATCCTGCTGTCGGACAACAAAGGTACGACATGGCATTCCGGAGCCTACGGCGCGGAGCTATCCGAACATGTGCTTGGTGCATGGCAGATCTACGAGCACACGGGAGATATCGATTTCATTCGCCACTGCTACGAGGGCTATTTTCGAAAAGTCTTTTGGAAAGCAATCCCCGGTTTTGCGATGAACCAATTCGAAGTAGCTGACGTGTTGGAGAAAATGGCAAGCGCCACCGGGCACAAGGAGGATGCCGAGCACTGGCTGACACTCGTCCGTCGGGAGCCGGAACACATTCGACGGATGTTCGACCAGCGCTGGGGCGTAAACGGAAACGCCGATTATTTTGCGGGAGGGAAAGACGGCATGCTCATGACGAATGCGTTCTGGTCGATGCGGTCAAAACATTTCCCCAGGGAATATGCTGAGAAAATGGTCAGCAGTTGGGCTCTGGACAGAGATAAGGGATTCCTCGGTGAGATCTTTCCCCGTGCGATGTCGGCCCAGTCCATGACGAAGTTCGCTACACCTGTTGATCACTCTTTCGGCTACACTCCGGATACTGCCTATTTCACACTCGATGGGATGTTTTGTCAGGGCCTTTCAGATACTGCTTCAGAGCTTACTTTGGATCATCTCTCAAAATACAATTTCAACGACGAATGGGGCATTCCGGTGGCGCCGGAAGCCTATCAGCGGGATCTCAAACTGTTTGGAGATCAGTATTCGAATTTCAATGCAGGAAAGATCCTTCTGCTTCTTGAAGGTATCGCCGGAGTCTCATACTCGGTTACCGATGAAACCCTTCGGGTTCGCGATGCTCTGCCGAAGGCATGGGATTGGATGGAATTGGACATTCCCATCACTGCGAAGGGGCAAGAGAAAGTAACCTGGACGAAGGTTCGGATTGAGCGGCGGGATTCGACGAAATCCATCGAAGTCGAGAACAGCCCCTTTGATGTCATTTTAGAACCATCGTTGGAGAATCGAGTCCCTGAGGGTGAGCCGGATTTAACTGGTCATGGGGTTGAAAAAATCGAGCCTTCCCAGCCCGGTCGTATCTCTTATCGTTTTCCCCCGAGTGGAAAGAAAACAGCTGTGTCACAACTCTTGCAATGAGACTCCCCCTTTTACTATCCCTCTTCTTTCTCAGCGCTGCTGCTATTTTGGCAGAGGAGCCGCGGCCGAATATCATTTTTGTTCTTGCTGATGATTTGGGATGGGCGGAATTGGGATGCTACGGAAACCATTTCAATGAAACCCCACACCTCGATGTACTTGCCAGTGGCGGAATGCGCTTCACTCAGGCTTATGCAGCCGCGCCGGTCTGCTCTCCGTATCGAGCCGCCCTGCTAACAGGGCAGGCTCCAGCGCGGATTGGAATTACCGATTACCTCCGTCCCAATTCATCAAACGCACTTTCGTTCGAGCATCTCACGCTGCCGAAAATGCTACAAAGAAACGGATACTCCACGGGGATGATAGGGAAATGGCACCTCACCGGATATCGGCATCATGAGGCTGAGTTTGAGGTTCGCCCGCTGGATCATGGCTTTGACTGGAACATCGGCAGCGAGACAAAAGGTGTTGGCAATGGAGCGAACACCTGGCCGTATGTGTTTCGCGAGCAAGCTATCCCCTGGCTCGACTTGAAAGAGAATAGGCTGAGAGAGAAAGAGTATCTGACGGATCGGCTTAACCTCGAAGCGGTGGGTTTCATCGAGCGGAGTGCGAAGCAGGATAAACCGTTTTTTCTTTATCTGAGCCACTACGCACCGCACTCCGTCTTAAACGGTCGCGATGACCTCGTCGAAAAGTATCGGAAGAAACACTCACCCGGGAAATCGAGTCGGGAGAATTGCTACCTTTGTGAGGATGCACGAATGGGTAAAGGGGACCCGGGGAATCATTGGGCCTCCCATCACAACCCTCACCTTGCCGCAATGTTAGAGACGATCGACAACGGAGTTGGCATGATCACTGAAAAGCTGAACGCACTCGGCATTGCTGATAACACGATCCTGATCTTCACGAGCGACAACGGTGGAGAATCGAACGTGACCTCGAATGCTCCTCTACGGGGAGGCAAAAGTCAGCTCTACGAGGGTGGAATTCGCGTTCCTTTGATTGTGCGATGGCCTTCTCAGATTCCGGAATCAACCACATCCGAGGCACCGACAATGAATACGGATTTCTATCCGACGCTGCTCGACGCGGCTGAGATAGAGCCTGATCCGAAACAAAAACTGGATGGGATCTCAACACTGGCAAACTGGACGAATCCTGATACTGAACCGGAACGAAAATTCCTCGCATGGCACTACCCCCTTGATCAGCCTCATTTCCTCGGAGGAATATCGGGTGGAGCGATCAGACACGGTGACTGGAAGATGATTGAGCATTTTACGACTGGCGAACACGAGCTGTATTCGCTCGCTGATGATCTTTCCGAAGCGACTAACCTTGCAGAGGAAAAACCTGAAATTGTTAGTGATTTGAAGTCCAAATTGGTTTCATGGCGGGAATCGATCGGTGCCCGTATCCCTTCGCCTCCTATCCTGACAGAAACACGAAACCTTTACTTTGGCGATCACTTTTCGCCGGGCCTTGTCAGCGAGAGACTCTGGTATTCAAAAGACTGGGTTGCTGAGGAAGGCCTCTTGAAGCGGCTTCCGAACGGAACAGAAAATACCCGCATTTTTCTCCGCGATGCTGAATACAAAAACGCCGTGGTCCGATTCGATTTCAGAATGGGTGAGGCCAAAGATATTCGTCTTATGACGGGAAGTGGAGGTGGCTACAATGCGGTTATCCACTTGCGGCCGGATCACTTTTTCGTTCAAACCGCTCTCGACCGGTCAGTTCCGTATTTCTCCTATCGGCATGGCGAGTGTGCCTATGAGTTTAATCCGAATCGCTGGTATTCCATGACGGTGGAGTTCCTCGAAGATGAAGTAATCGCTCATCTCGATCACGAGCACGTGGCTCACGCAAGACATCCCATGATCGACCGTCCCCGGCAGTATCTTGCCTTGCAGGTGGATGAACACGCTGCCGAGTTCGACAATTTCCAGGTATTCACTGCCGTGGAAAAGAAAGGCGATGCAGAGGCATCAGCGAAGGCACAACTGAATGCAGTGATCGACAAGTATCCGGTAAAAAGAACGCTCGAGGAGCAGTTCGAGATCGAGAAAACCAACGCCCATGAAAGGCTTTACCAGAAAGACGCAAACTATCGAGCGCTCGTAGCTACAGTGAATGAACTGGATGAACGAAACGAAAAATCATTCTCCGACGCCTATCGTTCGCACAAAGACTACCGAAAGGCGATCGCGGCAGAACGAAAAGAGCTTCACGACAATGACCCCGCATACAAAGAGACACTTTTTGCGACCCATCGGGCGCAGCGGGCGATCGAAGCTTTTCTCATAGCAAAGAAACCAGAGGTAAACGATTGGCCGCGCAGCCGGAAGGAAGCGGAAATGGAGCGCTTACGCAAACGTTTTAAAAAGGAAGCCCCCTATCAAAAACTGCTCACCGCCGCTGAATTATCGCAGGCGAAGCTGGAAGAATCCTACCCTCAACTTTTCGTCCCGGACGAGGAAATCCAGGCAATGAAAAAAGCGGCAACCGAAAAGGCCAAAAACAATCCGAAATTCAAAACGGCCAAGGATGAACGCTCCGCAGCCTATCGCGCTCAACAAGACTACCTGATGTCGAATGACGGCCAGCTGGTGAATTTAATCGAAAAGATGGCCAAAAAAGATTGAGTTCACAATCATCTGTGAATCGCGAGCCTGACTACAACCGATCGGTTACGACTGAGAATTACTTGAATCCTTTTCTTCGCATTCCGCCTCATCCTGAGGCGATTTACACGCCGTTTTGTCCAGCTTCGCCTTCAGCGCAGCCTTCTTCGCTTCAAACTCTAAATCGCTCAGGACACCATCGTCCCGCAGCGATTCGAGTTTACTGATTTGTTCGTGAACCTTTCGAGCTTCACCGGCCTGTGCCGCAAGATCGGTGACCAACGTTTTGCCTTTTTCCAAAGCGGACTTGTATCCCGCCTTTGCCTCTTCGATGTCGAGCTCTAGGAAATTCCCGTGTTTTTTGAAATGGGAAATAGCGACCTGGCACACCGCGTAAGTGGAAGCCCCCGACAACGCTGACATGCTTAATCCCCCGATGACGGTGCCGATTCCGGGAATCGCTTTCACGGCGCTGGCACCGATTCTCGCCGCGGTGCTGCCAGCGAGGCCAGTGACAAAGCGCTTACCGTTCGCCTCGCGGTAGTCGACGCCGTAGTTTTCGGCCAATTGTTTCAATGCATCCATCTGGATGGCGGTGACTCCTGCAATATCAGCGAGAGGGAGTGGAATCAAACCTGCTCCCATTGCCCACAAGACATGGCTTCGAACGATGCGATCGCAGGACTCATCAGCACTCGCCACGTTTGGTGAAACTTCCAGCTCAGTGGAAGATTCAGAATTGATTGGCGTCGGTTCTTCTGGCGAATTTGAAAGTGGTGTTTCTTCTGACATTACTTACTGACAATAGAGAGATGCTCAAACGACACGATTACAAAATCGCGATAGATTTGGAAGCGGCATAGGTGCGAGAAACGCTGAGCTTCCTGCCAACGACCTCAGCCCAACTCCTTCCTGCGAAAGCGCAACCGATACTCCCTTGGAGACACTCCCGTCAGTCGGCGGAAGTTCCGTGAAAAGTGGCTTTGATCATGATAACCCGTTTCCAGTGCCACTTCTCCGACTGAAAGAGAGGTACTTCCCAGAAGCTGCCTCGCTTTTTCAATACGAAGTGAATGAAGAAACTGAGTGGGCGAAATACCGAGAAGCGCTGAGAATTGACGGTTAAAATGCGTCGAAGAAAGTTGCGCTAGCGCCGCCATTTCTTTCATTGATATCGACTCCGTATAGTGCTCCTCGAGGTAGCTAAAGACGGGCTTCAGTAATTTAAATCCCCCTGAAAGGTGTTCGGCAGTTCCAATCGACGACCGCACCCCTGCCACACCAATGACTTCACCGTCAAAATCACGCAACGGAACTTTGCTGGAGTTGAACCATCCCGGTCGGCCAAAACGATCGAGGACAAACCAGATTTGATTTGAGAGCGCCTTCCCGCTTTCCATGACCCGTCTATCTTCGGCTACGTAGGCATCTGCCAACATCGGAGGATGAAAGTCATGATCTGTCTTCCCAATGATCCCTGAAGGGCCTGTAATGTTCTTCGTTTCAAGCATCGCAGTATTCGCAGCGATGAATCGGCCACGGGAATCCTTGGCATAGAAAATCACATTACCGAGACATTCGAAGAGCGAAACGAGGCTCTTCGCGGTAGGGTTTTGTTGAAAAAAAGGTTCCTCCAGGAAAACGGACTGATTCTTCACCATGGTCAAATCATACCTAAAATGGAAGGTCTCGATACTAGAATTCTTTCTGCATTTGCGTTATTTAGAGTGATGCCATTTCCTTCGCTTCAAAAATTGCTGGTCGTCTTTATTGGATGCGCCATCCCTTTCACCGTGAGGTCGGATGAGAAACTGGTGAGCTTCAGCCGCGAGGTGCTGCCTATTCTATCAGACCGCTGCTTTCACTGTCATGGGCCGGATGCGAGTCATCGAAAGGCAAAACTCCGCCTCGACATCGAGTCCGAGGCAAAGCGAGACCGGGGAGACTACTTCGTTGTCGCGGAGGGCGATCTGAAGGCAAGTGACTTATGGTATCGGATCATTACAGAGGATGGGGATGAACTCATGCCCCCACCCGATTCACATCGAAAGCCCCTCACCTCCGACGAGCGAGACATCATGCGCCGCTGGATTGAGCAGGGAGCAAAATGGGGCAAACACTGGGCCTTTGAAAAACCGGCTCGAGCGGAGGTTCCCGATCTCGCGAAACACCCGATTGATGCGTTTGTTCGCGCAAAACTGGAAGAGCAAAGTCTGAGCCATTCGCCTCCGGCCGAGGCCCACACGCAACTGCGCCGCCTCTCCTTTGATCTCACGGGATTGTCACCCGGCGTGGATGAGCTTGAGAATAAAAACTGGGAAACAATCGTTGATCAGAAACTCGCGTCGCCTCATCACGGGGAGCGCCTCGCGGTCTGGTGGCTCGATGCAGCGCGTTATTCCGACACCGATGGATACCAGCAGGATTTGGAAAGAACGAACTGGCCCTGGCGGGATTGGGTCGTAAACGCCTTCAATCAAAACATGCCCTTCGATCAATTCACGATCGAACAATTTGCGGGTGACCTTTTACCCGACGCCACTCCCGAACAAATCCTCGCGACCTGCTTCCATCGCAATCACATGACGAATGGGGAAGGCGGACGCCATCCTGAAGAATCGCGAATTGATTATGTGATTGATAGGGTCAACACGACGGGAACGGTCTGGTTGGGACTGACGCTGGGATGCACGCAGTGTCACGACCACAAGTTTGATCCCGTTTCGCAAAAGGACTACTACAGCCTCTTCGCGTATTTTAATAGCATCGAAGAAACCGGCGCGGCAGGACGGAAAGCAACCCCCTACCTGGACTACCAATCCCCACTGGCGGACCGCGCCGTCAAAGAAGCAGAAGCCCACGTTGCCGTCTGCAAACCACTGGAGGCGGCCGCGAAAGTGGAAGCGACGAAACGTTTTGACAGCTGGTTAGCGAAGGCGGAAGCCTCGCTCTCTCCTGACTTCCAGGCCTGGCACGGGATGAAGCCGCTCCGGGTGGGATCGGCAGAAGGGACGGAGTTTGTTGTGGAGGACGACGGAACCGTTCAGACAAAAGGGCCGAGGCTCAGGCAGGATGACTATCGGGTCACTTTTGCAGGACCGAAGAATCTCACTCGTGTTGCCGGATGGAAACTGGAGGTCTTTCCCGATGAATCCCATACCGACGGGAAACTTTCGCGCGGGAAGGAGGGTGAGTTCATTCTCACCAACGTAAAACTAGTCGTTCAGCGAAAGGGAGAATCGCAGGTGCGTGAAATGGAATTAAAGGGAGCGGTCGCCGACCTGGAGACGGATGTAAAAGGCCGAAAATACGGCAAGGTGAAGGACACCCTCGACGACGACCCGCGCAACGGATGGACCACGAATGGCAAGGGCCTGACCGATCCACACACTGCGATCTTTGAGCTCAGCGAACCGCTTCTTGTCGATCCCGAAGAGGAACTGACTTTTATTCTTCTTCATCGCTCCACTAACGGCGATGCCAACATTGGACGCTTTCGTATTTCAGCGACCGACCAGCGCGGAGAGACGGTGCGCAGTTTGAAAGCCGCCCCGCTTGAGGAAGCCTCCCGGGCGGGAAAAATTTCGCCGGAACTTCGTAACCGCCTCCTCTCTCAGTTCATTCTCGACGACGCCCCCTACCAAGCCGCTAAATCCGATCATGACGAGGCGGTTCGCCAATATGCAGCCGCAAAAAAGGCAGCCGGCACATTGGGAGTTCAGGTATTGGCCGAGCGAAAAGAGCCACGGGACACCCACGTTCTCGTTCGCGGGGTCTGGGATGCCAAAGGTGACATCGTGCAGCGCAGCGTCCTCCCTGCCGTTTTAGCTCTTCCCGCCGAAAAGGCTCAGACGCGGCTCGACTTTGCCAAGTGGATTGTTTCATCAGACAATCCTCTCACGGCACGCGTGACCGTGAATCACCTGTGGCAGATGATGTTTGGAGCAGGCCTTGTCCGGACACCGGAAGACTTCGGTTTGCAGGGTGAATCGCCGACGCACCCGGAGTTACTCGATTGGCTCGCCGTTGAGCTGATGGAAAATGATTGGAATCTCCGTCACATTTTTCGTCTCATTGCTACCAGTGAAACCTATCGCCAGAGTAGCGCCGTCACTCCTGAATTACTGGAGCGCGATCCCGAAAATCGCTGGCTCGCCCGGGCACCCCGCTTTCGCCTTCCCGCGTGGATGATTCGAGACAATGCCCTGCAGGCCTCCGGTTTGCTCAATCCTGCCATCGGAGGGCCACCGATCAAGCCGTGGCAGCCCGAGGGCGTGTGGGAGGAAATTTTCATGGGACGCTTCACCTACCAGCCCAGTGTCGGTCCGGCCCAGTATCGACGAACTCTCTACGCTTACTGGCGACGATCGAGCGCTCCGACTTTTCTGTTCGACAGCGCCCAGCGGCGGGTGTGTGAAGTAGGCGTGCGACGCACGAACACACCGCTTCAAGCGCTGACCTTGCTCAATGATACCGCCATGTTAGAAGCGTCACGTATCCTCGCCGAAAAGACAAACGGACTGGAAGGTTTGGCGCAACGAGTCCTGAGCCGATCACTCGCGCCTGACGAAACCGCCATTCTCGAACGCGAATATGCGAAGGCCCTGACCTTCTATCGTGGCGCGCCTGAAGAAGCGACGACTCTGCTCACGGTGGGACAGCAAAAACCGCCTCCGCCTGAACGCGCCCCCGAACTCGCTGCCTGGATGACGATTGCCAGCCTGATGTTGAACCTCGACGAAGCCATGACCCATGAATAATTTTTCCGACGAGCTCAACCGCCGAACCTTCCTCGGACAAAGTGGACTCAATCTCGGAGCGATTGCGCTCGGTGGATTGCTGAATGATACCAACGCCGTTTCCCGCATCGCTCCGAAAGCGAAGCGAGTCATTTTCCTGACGCAATCGGGTGGACCCTCACAGCTGGAGTTATTCGATTACAAACCTGGCCTCCGAAAAATGGCGGGCACCGAGCTTCCGGAAAGCATTCGTCAGGGGCAACGCCTCACGACGATGACGTCAGGGCAGAAACAGCTCATCCTCCCCGGAATCACCGAGTTTTCCCGGCACGGCCAAAGTGGCGCAACCGTAAGCGAGTGGTTGCCACACACCGCCTCCATTGCCGATGAATTGTGTTTTGTGAAGTCGATGGTGACAGATCAAATTAATCACGCTCCGGCGATGACCAAATTTCTCACCGGTAACCAGATCCCCGGCCGACCGAGTTTTGGCGCGTGGACGAGTTACGGCCTTGGCAGCGTGAATAAAAACCTGCCTGACTACCTCGTCCTCATTTCGAGAATGAAACGTCCGAGCGATCAGCCGCTTTACGATCACTACTGGGGAAGCGGATTTCTTCCTTCGAAGTACCAAGGGGTAAAACTTCGCAACGCTAAAGACAGTGTCCTTTATTTGCGAGATCCCGACGGGTTGCCCCGCGAAGTGAGACGCGGAATGCTGGATGGAATCGGCGAACTGAATCAAAAACGTTTTGAACAAACCGGAGACCCTGAGATTGCGACCCGTATTCAGCAATACGAGATGGCCTATCGCATGCAGACGAGTATTCCCGAATTGAACGATCTCAGCGATGAGCCGGAATCTGTCTTCGAACTTTATGGCCCTGATTCGCGACGCCCCGGCAGCTACGCAGCGAACTGCATCATGGCGCGCCGTCTCGCCGAACGCGGAGTGCGCTTCACTCAACTTTTCCACCCCGACTGGGATCATCACAGCCGCCTCCCGAGCTGGTGCACCGCTCGCTGTCGCGATACCGACCAGCCCAGCGCGGCACTGATCAAGGATCTTAAAATGCGCGGATTACTGGATGATACGCTCGTGATCTGGGGCGGTGAATTCGGACGCGGAGTCGCCGGTCAAGGCAAGTGGGACAGTCCTGAGGCGGGACGGGATCACCATCCACGCTGCTTCACGATTTGGATGGCGGGTGGCGGAGTCAAACCCGGCACAACCTATGGAGCGACCGATAATTTCAGTTACAACGTGGCTGAGAATCCCGTTCATGTGCGTGACTTACATGCCACGGCCTTGAATCTTCTGGGCATCGATCACGAAAGCTTCAGCTACCGGTTTCAGGGGCTCGACTTCAAACTTACCGGGGTGGAGTCGGCACGTGTCGTGCGAGATATCCTGGTCTAGGGCGCGGGCCGTCACCTGCACACGGTTACGGTTTCTTCTCTTGAACTTTTCTCCGCTTTTCCCAATTGGGATACCTTCGCTTCCGCTCTTCCTCAATCTGCTGAACGATCGCAGGATCGACCATGTGCCAATCCTTTTCGGTCGAAATAACAGGCGCATCCGGGATAGCCGTGCCAGTGGGTCGTTGCCCACTCCCGCGTTCCATATATTCGCCCAGATCCCCTCTTGCTTCGCTAACCAACCGCTCCAATTCAGCAACGATTTCCGGATTCTCAGAAGCCATATCCATTTTCTCGCCTGGATCATTTTGGAGATCAAACAGCACCGGTTTTTTCAGCTGGTAATACGCCCTATTCTTTTCCCAAAAAGGAACCTGCGCAGCACTCCTCGGAAGATGCAGTTTCCAATCCCCCTTTCGAACCGCCTGCAAGTTCTCGCAGTTGTAGTAGAAAAACGGAGCGTCAGAGGACCTGACAAGAGCCTTCCCCTCAAGGAGCGGAAGTAAACTTTCCCCGTCGAATTCCCGATCAGCCGGCATTGGTGCGTTGATGACTTCGGAAAGCGTTGGAAACAAATCCATCGCAGTGATGGGCACATCCGAGACTTTCGGTTTCGTGATCTTTGCGGGCCAATGAAGAATAAAGGGAACCCGATGACCGCCCTCGAGCGTCACGTATTTTGTCCCACGATAGGGCAAGGCGTATTCGTTGCTGGTTGGCCCGTTATCCGACGTAAAGACGACCAGCGTATTATCCGCGATCCCCGCCTCTTCCAGGGCCTTCATTATTTCACCGATGCCCCAGTCCAGTTCCTGCATGATATCGCCACGCACTCCATCCTTCGAAGATCCTTTAAATCTTTCACCCGCCTGAAACGGCGTGTGCGGGTAGTTGTGGGCGAAGTAGAGAAAAAATGACTTATCACCCTGCTCTCGAATGTATTGGGTAATCCGGTTCGTATAGAGCTCTGTCAGCCGATTCAACGGAGTCTTTTCGAAGATGACTTCCTCACCATCAAAGAAACGTGGATCGTGGGAAAAATTACAGGGCAACCCATAGTAGCGATCGAAGCCCTGCTTCAACATGCTAAACTCAGGCTCGGTTCCGAGATGCCATTTCCCGACCATAGAGGTGTTGTAACCCCGGGTTTTAAATTGCTCTGCCAGGGTGACTTCGTCAGGGTTCAAACCGAGGAACCAATGCGCGGTGCGTTTCGGATTGATGCCCATGTAGAGTCCTGCCCGTTGTGGATAAGCTCCGGTGAGAAACGCAGCCCTCGACGGTGAGCAAATCGAAGCTGCGGTGTGAAAATGTGTAAAACGCAGACCCTCGGCAGCGAGGCGGTCAATGTGCGGGGTTTTGACGTTCTTCGCGCCGTAGCAGCTGATGTCGGAATAACCAAGGTCATCGGTGAGGATAAAAATGACGTTCGGCTTCGAGACGTCCGCATGCGCCTGTCGTGAGAGCAAACTCGAGAGAGCAAGCACCGTTAAAATTATGATCTGCAATTTCATGAGTAAATGGTCGATACTTCTATTCTGCTGTTTCCCTGTAGTGAGGGGAACCCTTCAGCCAGTCGTAGTCGGCGTATTGATATTTCCCTTTGTTCGGATTGGTCCAGAGAGGCGCTTGACTCATTTTGTCCCATTCTTTCCATTGAGCATACAGGCGCTTCATCAACTTGGGATGTTGGTTCGAAATGTTGCTCGCTTCGGAGATATCGTCTTCGAGATTGAAGAGCGATTTCTTACCGCGTTGGATAAGGAGTTTGAAATCCCCCTCCCTCACGATTCCACTTTCCTGCCCAGGAGGTGCGGTTCGCCAGTAAAGTGCGTTATGCGGCGGATCAGTCGCTTCCCCGGTTAAGTAGCGTGTGAGATCAAGGCCGTGTAGCCCGGACGAGACAGGATCTCCGCCAGCCATGGCCAGCGAAGTGGCGCCGATGTCCAGCGAGGAGACAGGATCATGGAGCACCGTGTCCGGCTTCACTTTCTCGGGCCAACGAACGATCATGGGAACCCGTAAACCGCCTTCAAAAAAGCTACCTTTACCACCCCGCAAAGGCCGGTTATCGCTCGTCTTCAACAGGCCTCCGTGATCACTGAGAAACCACACAATCGTATTCCCGGTGAGCCCCTCCTTTTCGAGCGCGCTCATCAACTGCCCGATACCCTGATCCATTTCATCCACCATCGCGGCGTAGATGGCCCGGGCTCGTGCCGTCACCTTGGGCAGCTTCGTCATCGACGCTTCCGGATACTTCGCAATGCTCTCCACGGGGGCCTCAAGCTCCAAATGAGGCGCGTTGTAGGACATGAATAAAAAGAAGGGTTTCTCTCCATTGTTTTCGATGAAAGCAACACCCGCGTCGGTCAGTTCATGCGTGATGTATCGCTTCCAATCAACCGGCTCGCGATTGTGAATCACCGGCATGGTGTGCTGCATGTCGCGAACGCCCCACGGTCTTGGGAGGGTTTCATAGCGGCCTTTATAATTAGGATGATCCAGCGGGTAATACGTCAGACCTCCGCCGAGAAATCCGAACCAATCCGAATATCCAAGAGCATTAGGGTGCTGGTGATCCGCTGTTCCCATGTGCCACTTTCCGACCCCGCCCGTCACATAGCCACGGCCCTGCATTAAACCGGCGACAGTCTGCGTTCCCGCGGGCAGACCCTGTGCAGGATCGAGAACTTCCGAGACATTTTTATAGTATCCAAATGAAGACTGAAACCGCCCTGTGATAAAACCAGCTCGCGAAGGGCCACACATCGAGGCGGTCACATAGGCATTAGTAAATTTGGCACCCTCCTGAGCCAGCTTGTCGATATTCGGGGTGCGAATGTCCTTAGCGCCATAACAACCAAGATCGGTGTAACCAAGGTCGTCGGCCATGATGATCACGACGTTGGGTTGTTTCGCCTGTCCCACCGTCAGGCTTAGTACGACTGACAGGAATCCTGAAATGAGAACTTTCATGTATGTCGGTGTTTTGATTATCAAGAGGGAACCGATGCCGTTGCGATTCTCTACTTCTTCTTTTTGGCCTTACTCACAAACTTGGTGAAAACCGGCTTCGTCGGGCGGGCCTCCTGCGGATCAAAAAAGCGCATATTCTCCCCCACCCTGTCATAGTCGCCAATATCCTCCCGGGCTTCCTCAGCGAGTTTCAAAAGACGCTCGACAACCTCCGGGTGGGCTGCGGCAACACTGCTTATCTCGCCGGGGTCCGCTTCCAGATCGACAAGGAAAGGCTCCTCAATCGCGATCCAGTCAGCAGGCGCGATATGATTATTCTTCGAGAAATTACCGAGCCACGGGGGATTCGCCGGACGAGGTAGATGCAACTTCCATTTGCCCTGACGCACCGCTTGAAGCGTGTTGATGAAGTAGTAGCGGAAAACACGAGCGTCATCCGCCTCAGTTGAATCACCCGCGAAAAGATGCCGGATATCAACCCCGTCGATCACACGGTCCGTCGGCGCTTCGGTCCCCGCGAGTTTGGCAAAGGTCGGAAGAAGATCAATCGTCGCGGCGACTTTATCACACTCGGTTCCGGCAGGAACGCGGTCAGGCGCCCAGAGAATCGTCGGAACGCGAACGCCCCCTTCCCAGGTCGAAACCTTGCCGCTGCGGAGTTCACCGGCAGAACCACCGTGATCCGTGGGAAGATGACCATCGGCGCGGTTCTTGTTCTTAATCAACCAAGGCCCGTTGTCGCTCGTGAAGAGAAAATAGGTATTCTCAACTAGCCCGAGTTCCTTCAGCTTATCAATGATTAAGCCGCAACTGTAGTCAATCTCCTCTACCGCATCGCCATAAAGGCCGCGCGGCGATTTCCCTTTAAACTCGGCGGACGCCTCGAGGCGTGTGTGAACCATGCTGTAAGGAACATAGGCAAAAAAGGGCTCCTCCTGATGCGCTTCAATAAAGCCGAGCACTTCATCCGTGTGGCGCTTTGTCAGGGTCGACATGTCCGCATTTTCCTCGATCAGTTTCTCATTCCGATAGAGATCCACGTATCGATCGTTGCTCGACGGGGTGCCGAAAAAATAGTCAAAACCCTGGTAGTTCGGCATCAAGGTTGGCTCAAAATCCTTCTGCGAATGACGCGCCAGATCCCATTTACCAAAGCAGCCCGTTGCATAGCCTTTCGTTTTAAGAACCTCGGCGATGGTGATTTCCTCTGAGTGAACCACAGGATGAATTTCTTTCACGTTTCCCCATTCCGCGACGCGAAGCGGATGGCACCCTGTCATCAGTGCGGTGCGCGAAGGACCACAGATATGCTGCGCGTAGAAGTGAGTAAAACGCATCCCCTCCTGTGCGAGGGCATCGAGCCGGGGCGTTCGAATATTCGGCGAACCGAAACAGCCGAGGTCGGCATACCCCATATCATCAACAAAAATAACCACAAAATTGGGCGCTTTTTCTTTCGCGGCAGAAGCAAAAGACAACGACAAAACGGCAAAAAGAAGAGATAGAAAACGAATCATAAGGGAGACGGAGCATAGATTACTCCCCTTACGGTTGCCATACTAAAATCGGGGAGCACCCTTAAAAGGATAGCTCAACCGTCGTCTCTTTCTCCAGGAGCGCTTTTTCTTTCGCCTGCCCCCGCAGAGTGGCCCACGCCATTCCCATGATCTCGTGCATTGCGACCGAAGAAGCATACACATTCGAAGCTCTTGGAATGAGCAAAGCAGACTGATAAGGGTTCGGGTTTCCCAATTCAGGATAAGCCCAGACATCCACAGCTGCGGGAACCGGTTTCAAACCCTGTCCCGTAAAGAGCCTATACGCTCTTGGCATGTGAGCTCCGGAAGTCACGAGTAAAAAAGGTGCGTCACCGATAATTTTTTTTTACAAAAATCGGATGATCTTTCGTATCTCGCGACTCATTTTCCTCAACGATACTGTCTGCCGGCACATCGAATCGGGTTGCGATGAGTTTCATCGCCGCAGTCTCTGCGGGATTCCCCGCCATTACGATGATGGAATCGGGGAACTGCTTCCAGAGACGAGTTGCGCCCGTCACCCTCAGGTAGCCGGCATGCGTCAGCTGCGACAATTCCGGCCGCCCCTCCACGTAGTGATCACCGCTGGCAAGCACCACGATAAAGTCCGGCGAAGCCTCGACAACGAAGACGCCATCCTCCTCAGCCAGCGGTGGATGCTGCTTTTCGAGATAACGCATCAGCCCTGCCGCGACGGGATCGATACTGAGGACAAAAAGAACGAACATCCCACTCGCGAGAGTGGAAAAGTCCTAATCCTCCCGAAAAATGCACGAATCGTTTCCAGCGGGGCCCTCTCGGCTTTTTAGGGCGCTTTCGTGAAAAAGTGATGAGAACGAAGCTGAGAAAAAGCAACTCCAGCGTTATCGTAACGGGATTCAGGTAGACGGAGAGCGTCTTTTTAAGGAGGAAGGCAAAGTCCATACCGGCAATCCATGAGACCTGAAGGGGGCAACGGGCTCTCAACCAAGTATGACACGGTATTGATCACGTAGAGAAGGATTTTTGACAGCACCCCGCTTGTGGCGGAACTTTACACAACAATTCTATTCTATGAGCGAAAAAGACCCTTCACCCCCGATCGATAAGTCACGACGCAGTTTCGTGAAAACCACCGGTGCCGCTGTTGCAGCAGGAAGCGCTATCGGATTTCCCTCCGTTACTTTCGGTGCTAAGAACGACAAAAAGCTGAAAGTCGGCGTGGTCGGCACAGGTGGACGTGGAGGCGGCGCGATGATCAATTCGATGAACGCCGACGACAATATGGAGCTCTGGGCAGTGGCGGACCTTTATCAGGAAGAAGCCGACAAGAAGCTCGCGATGGTTCAAAAAATGGGATCCGTTCGTGACAAAGTTTCACCGACGATCAACAGCCGTGTTTTCAGCGGCATCGACGGCTACAAGCAGGTCCTTGATTCCGGTGTCGATATCATCATGCTGACGACGCCGCCGGCATTTCGTCCGACTCACTTTGCAGCCGCCGTCGATGCCGGAGTTCACGCTTTTGTCGAGAAGCCCTGTGCCACGGACATGGCCGGAGTGAAAGACTTTCTCGCCACTGCCAAAATTGCTGAAGAAAAGGACCTCTCAGTGCTTTGCGGCTATTGCTACCGTTACAGCGAGCATGGACGCCCTCTCTTCGAGCGCATCCACAATGGTGATATTGGAGAAATCCAAAGCATGCACTCAACTTATTTCGCAGGCCCCGTCAAGGCGATGCCTGCAGCATCTCAGCGCCCCGATGGCATGAGCGACACCGAGTGGCAGATCAAAAACTGGTATAACTTCACCTGGCTCGGTGGTGACGGAATCGTAGAGCAGGGCTGCCACAACGTTGACCGCGTTGCCTGGGCATTTAACGATGCCGATCCCCTTTCTGCGCACGGATCGGGTGGACGCATTCGCCCGAACGAAGAAGGTAATATTTACGATCACTTCAACATCACCTATCACTATCCGAATGAAGTGACCGCGCACGTTGAGTGGAGACAGTATCTCGACTCCTACAACTACACTGGCGACACCATCGTTGGAACGAAGGGTATCGCGAAATTTGGAACCAGCTCCGCTTCCATCACCGGTGAGAACGCATGGAACTGGCGCAAGCCACGCACGCCCAAGAGCATGTATGACCTCGAGCACCAGGAGTTCTACGCAGCAATTCGATCAGGAGAGCGCAAAGACGATGCCGAGTGGATCGGTCACTCGACGACCATGGCGATCCTTGGCCGCACCGCTTGCTACTCCGGTAAAAACATTACCTGGGATGAAATGTGGAATGCCGACCAGCAGCTCGTGCCTGATGTCATCGACATGAACGGTGAGCTTCCGATCCGCCCCATGAGAATCCCCGGTGTCGCAGAGACTCAGGACACGGTTTTCGCTGAGAAGTAAGACTCGGAGAAAACATCACAACCATTTCGAAAAGCCGCTTCCGCAAGGAGGCGGCTTTTTTCGTGGCTCGCCTCACCGCCCCCCCGATTGCCCCGTCACTAATCAGAAAAAACCCACACCGGCGGCTCCGCCAAGTTATTTACCCACCGGTCCGGCCAACTCATTTCGCTGTTTGCCGCACCAAGGAGCGCCCCCAAAACGGCACCGCGATGGACATTATCTCCTCCCAGATTGGTATTTGAAATGAGACCTTGTTCAGGGTCATTGGCATATTTCAATGCAAGATAGATAACCGCCGGAACAGACTGATCCACGTAACAGGCCGTCGAAAGCAGTTTACCGATCACTTTCTCATCCGGCATCTCCAACCATTTCAAAAAAGGAAAACCGAACAACGGATTGCGCTGGGTCCTGATCTCTTCTCGAATTACATCCGTCAAAGATTCTCCCTCGAGAGTGGGCAAGAGCAGCGAAAGCACCGCTTCCCCGGCGAGTCGCATCTCTTTTCCAGAATGGGTAAAGGCTAAGTGCTCCAGCGCATGCTTTCTCGCCCTGAAGGGATCATCAGCATAGAAAAAGGCGACCGGCAGCATCATCGCGAGTCCACCGATGTGCGTCTCGGAAACCCCGCACTTCATGGGCGCAATACCCCGCCCCAAATTGGTAAAAAAACCTCGGTGACATTCCTCAACATAGGTGTCTCGATGTCTTTCGGGAGAGGTCATCAAATCAATGTATCGCTTGAGATACTGATCCGCATCATAACCACCGATCTCCTGCATCATCTTCCACACCTCAGCCGCCAATTTAACGGTCAACGTGTTCTCACCCGCTTTGAGATTTTGATGATAGTGAACATCTCGCTGCCCCCAGAAGGAGCGCTGATCTCCCAGAATATCCAACGCCTCACTCGGAGCCTCCCAATGTGATCTCCAGAGAATACTTCCAGAATGAGGATTTTTTGGCGCTACAAAATCAACAACCGTTCCGTATTCCTCCGCAAGCGCAAAACGATTGTAATACCAATGAACCGGCATCGCGAGCGCGTCGCCGATCCATGAACCGAGCAAACCGGAATGAACTCTGTCAGTAATTTCTGACCGGGGAGTGGGTGGAGTCATACAGAGAGAAACGCTTCCCGGTTCATTTTACGATGCGCCAACTCAAAGAAATTGATGTTTTAGCTCCGCACTTACTTCAAAGAGCACTTCAAGACCTTGGCTGGATCGAAAAAGTAACGAACGAGGTCGCAAGACGACGTGTTAGTCCACTGGTTCAATGAAGCCGCCCTTTACGGGCCATTAAGGCATCAATGATCTTTGGGTCGAGTTTAGAAATCGCCTCCTCTCGTTCAATCGGAGGCTGTTTTTTTTTGATTGCTCAAGCAAAAGAAATCACCTGCTTAAATAAACATAAAATAAACATAGACCAAACAATAATTCAAAACGTTATATTTTATGGTAAAATAAATAAACTAAACACAAACAATGATAAGTCTCTTTCTAATTCTCTTCAGTTTTTCCCTCACAGTGGCCGCCTACTCAGTATTCGCGAGTTTCATTCTTCTCTGCCGAGAGGCACGGGAAGAAGAATTTACCGCGCGACGGGAAGCCGTTGCATTCGCCAAAACGTTTCATCCGGGAAGACCCAGCCACCAGTAGGCCAACTCCAACTTTGCCTTCAACCCGAACAACTATCCTGATCATGAACACCCAGACACCTACCCTTGAGAAAACTTCAAGCACCCGCACCATGAGCGTCGGATTCAACGACAGAGCTTTTGTGCGCCTCGCAGCCGCTATCATCGATGAGCCGGAAGAGGTGGTCCTTGCCTCTCTACTCGCTAAACGGTCGAAACCAGAGAACCTCAGCTGCAACTTGGATTTTGGTCTGAGGAACGTGAACTGACCCCGCCATTATGCCAGATTTAACCGATCAGAAAAAAAGAGAGAACGGCGATCCCTACGACATTTCGGCTGTATGCAGGTTGACAGGTCTAACCGCTCCCGCTCTTCGGATGTGGGAAAAGAGGTTTAACGTCGTGGTTCCTACCCGCTCGAATTCCGGACGCCGCCAATACACAAAACGCGACATCCAGCGTCTCACTCTCCTCAAGGCACTCGCAGAGTATGGACACAATATCGGATCAATCTTCAATTTGCCCCTGGTCGAATTAGAAAAGCGACTCGAGGAATCGAAAAACGTCAGTGACGGAGGCACAAAGGCGAGTAAAGAAAACAACTCAAAAAAAACAGCGGGTTGCCGGATTGCCGTGGTTGGCGACCATCTCGGGACTTTGATGGATTTGGAGAAAGCGGTCCCCGCCGGGTCGGCGATCTTTTCCCTTTACTCTGATCTCGAGGAGATTGAAAACGCTCCCCCGGGAGAGGAAGCCGATCTCTTGATATTCGAGATGCCGGCACTATTCGGCGAGGATTGTGCAAGGCTCCATCGGTTGATCACCCGTTTCGGGGCTTTACGCGCTATCGTTGTCTACGTTTACGCGCAAAGCTATACCGTTGAACAACTAAAGGAAGAAGCAGGACTGATCACACCGATTCGAGCTCCTATTTCGCCGGACGAGTTGAGGGATGCCGTCGCTACGGACATCGCTCTGGCGAACCGTTCTGCTGCCACAGCCCTCGAAAAGGCTCCACTCCCACGCTCGACAGAGGAGGGCGTTCGCGAACGACTCTTCAGTGAGCGGCAGCTTGCCATCATTTCCAAAGTTTCACCGACCGTGGACTGCGAGTGCCCCCATCATCTCACGAGACTTCTGGAATCTCTCAACGGATTTGAAACCTACAGTGCACAATGTGAAAACCGAAACGCAGCAGATGCCGAAATTCACGCTTACCTTTACCGAATGACCGCACATGCCCGTGCAACGATAGAAGATGCACTGAAGGTTTTAGTGGAATTCGAGAATATTGATTACAACACCGACTAGCAAACTATTGCAGCCAGGCTGACCTTTTCGCCGAAGGGTGGCTGCAGTTGTAACCGATGAACTTCGATTTAGAGGTTCCATTGTTGTAGTTGTCGGGTTCTAAAATTGCTTACGAAAGCGATAAAGCAGACCCGCTCTAAAGGCATCTGGACTTTAGGAGGCTGAAGGTCGGTTAGCAGGTCGGAATGTGCCTCGCGCTATCAGACTCCGACCAAACACGGGCTTCCAATTTGATAAAGCCACCAGCCAAATTTGTGGAAATTCCACAGCGATAACAGTGAAAGAACTTCGAAGCGCTGCGCCCTCCCAACCTGTCCCTGTGAATGACAGTGAATCGCCTTCGGCTGCGGAATTCACTTACTCCTCCCGCCTCCGAAGCACTTCTTTCTGCATCGATGCCAATGTGCCTGGCATCGATTTTATCATGCCGTGTTTGACGATCGTCTGCGGAGCGAAAAAGCCGGGATGGATGTGCAGGGAGTAGACGACAAGACAGTGCTCAGGATCATTCCCCTCAAAGATCCACCAGCTACCTTTGATATCTTTGATCTCACCGCCGTCGTAGGAAAAATCGGCACGGGTCATCGGTGTGAGGGTATGCCATAAACGATAACGATAAGCTCCTTTCGGCCCGCCTACATGAGTCCGCTGCTCGACGAGAATACGATTGCCGTCTTCCTTGAGAACCTTCGACTCAAGAACGCCATCGACAAAATTCTCGGCCTCTTCTTTATCATTGATCACGTTCCAAATCTCTTCACGAGTGCCTTCAAGCATCTGAGCAACGGTCACAAACGTGTCCTTACTCGTAACTTCACCCGGACGCAGCGCTAATACGAGAACTTCCCCCTTTTTGAATTGTGCCTGCTTTTCCTCGTCGAAATCGGCAAAATCCTGCGCAGATAACAGTGACCCAAAGACCACTGAAAGCATCGCGATTGCCAAGAAAAAAGCTCGTTCCCCTCATGAAGGAACGAGCTTAGCACAATTCAGATTGGGCCGTTATTTTTTCTTCTTATCGACTTCGGCTTTCGCCTTCGTGCCAATCATGGCGCCGGCGTTGAGTGCTTTCTCCTCAAGCTCGGCCAGCCTCACTTTTTTGAATGCTGCTGAGATTTCAATCGCCCGCGCCTGATCCGCACCATCGTAATCCCAGAACTCCTGGACGACTTTCTCCGCGGCTGGATAATCTTCGCCGGTATCCCCCACTGTTTGACGCAACTGAGCCAGTTCCGCCTTGAGCGTTTTCACCACCTTCGCAAACTCAGGATTCTCGTATTGATTCACATTCTCCTGAGGATCGTTCTTCACGTCGTAAAGCTCCCATGCGGGCGGAGTTTGATAAGTGCCGCCGTAGTTGCACCCATAGTAGTAAATCAGCTTATGAGTTTTCGTCCGAATTCCGAGGTGCGCGGGATTATCGTGGTGCGCCATGTGCATCCAGTAACGATAGTACGCGCCCTGCTTCCAGCCTTCGGGCTCGTCGCCGGTTTCGAGGACTGACTTAAAGCTTTTACCCTGCATGTAGTCAGGTGTTTCAACACCGGCCAGCGCGAGCATGGTGGGAGCGTAGTCAACATTTTCGATGATGGCATCGCTACGACTTCCCGCTTTGATCGTCTTGGGATAACGAACGAGAAATGGCATCCGCATGGACTCCTCATACATCCAGCGCTTGTCCTGATAGTCGTGCTCACCAAGCATGAAGCCCTGATCGCCGGTGTAAATGATCACCGTGTTATCCATGAGGTCAGCTCCCTCGAGGTAGGCAAAAAGTTTCCCCAGATTATCATCGATCCCTTTCACGCAACGGAGGTAATTTTTCAGATACGCGTTGTAGGAGATTCGCTTCACCTCAGTTTCAGTGAGTTTCGACGGATCGTAATTCGCGGGAAAATCTTTGGGGAATAGTGACGGCAGGTCGCCGGCATACGAGCGACGCGGATTACGGGTTCCAATCGACGTGCCAATATGAGGAATGAGCTCCCCCTCGTAGCCAAGTGTTGCGATCGAACCGAATTTCGGCTGATTCTCGAGCCACATGTTTTTCGGCTCGGGGATATCGATGTCCTTCAAATAGTCATTGTAGCGCTCGGCGTGCTCAAAGTAATCGTGCGGAGCTTTGTAGTGGTGCATAAGGAAGAACGGCTCTTTGCCTTCACGCTTTTTCTCGAGCCAATCGAGCGTGATCTCGGTGATCGCGTCGGAAGAGTGATAGCCATCGAATTTCACCACGTCTTTTGGCCAACCGTTTTCTCCCTGCACTCGAAACTCGGGATTGTGGTATTTCCCCTGACCGGGAAGCACGGAATAGTAATCGAAAGCGCCGGGCTCTTCTTTCAAGTGCCACTTTCCGATCATCGCGGTCTCGTAGCCGGCTTTTTTCATTTCGATGGGCAAAAACTGGCGCTCGCTCTCAATCGATCCCCAGAGATCGTGGACTTCATTCGTGTGCGCATACTGTCCCGTGATGACACAGGCCCGGCTCGGTGAGCAGATCGAATTGGTGCAAAACGCATTTTCGAAAAGCATCCCCTCCTTTGCGAGACGATCGATGTTCGGCGTCGGGTTCAATTCAGCAAGACGACTCCCATAGGCTCCAATCGCATGAGCCGCGTGATCATCAGACATAATGTAGATGATATTGGGACGGGTTTCCTCCGCACGAAGGATGCTTGGTGCCATTGAAAACACGAGCACCGCTGCCATGCCGAGGCCCCAAAAGGACTTAATCGAGAGATTTCTGTTCATGGATACACATTCTCTCATTCCGGCGTAACCGTCTAGTTATGGCAAGACTTTTCCTGGTATCTATCGGACATTTAGGAATAAATTAACAAGTTAATCACAAAATGTGAATAACTCTGTGAAAAACTCTGTGGATAAGTTCGTAAAACCTCCGACATTCGCCGCCTCACCGGAGTTTTAACTCACTCAATCTCATGTTTGTCGATCACATCAAAATCTTTGCCAAAGCGGGCGACGGCGGAAACGGCTGTATGAGCTTTCGCCGCGAAGCACACGTTCCTAAAGGAGGGCCGGACGGCGGCGATGGCGGAAAAGGAGGCGACGTCATCCTCGTCGTGGATCAACATACTGACAATCTGCGCAACTTTTTCTACACCCCCAATCACAAGGCTGAGCGGGGTGTTCACGGCAAAGGTCAGCGGAAAACAGGTCGCGGCGGGAAAAACCTCGTTCTCAAGGTGCCACCTGGGACGATTGTTTATCGGACAACGCCCAACAAGCCGAAGCCGAAACCGGGTGATCTCGATTTCGAAGAAGACTACACAGCAAAAGACTGGGCGGGCGAATTTGTCGAAGATGAGGGACAGATGGTGCTGATGAACCGGGAAGAAGGCATCGAAGACGAAAAAGACGCCGAAACAGAGACTGTCGTCCAAGGCGAAATCGCGGATACGGAGTTTGGTAAGGAAATTGCCGCCGACGAAGCCGAGGCCGAAGAAGAGGCGAATTCCGGCGAATCGATGATGGTCGAAGATGATGACACCGTTTTCGACGAGGAAGAAGACGAAATCGCTGACAATGAAGTGGAAGAAGACGACGTCGCCAGAAGCGAATACGGAGAGCTCATCGTCGATTTGACGGAAGTGGGGCAAAAATTCGTGCTTTGCAAAGGCGGCATCGGAGGAAAAGGAAACTGGAACTTCCGAACCGATACGAATCAGGCCCCCATAGAATTCACTCCGGGTGAAAAAGGAGACGAAGACCACTACTACCTCGAATTGAGACAAATCGCCGATGTCGGACTGGTCGGATTTCCCAATGCCGGAAAGTCCACCCTGTTGACCGCTCTTTCAAAAGCGACACCTAAAGTAGCCGCTTACCCGTTCACGACGCTGAAACCAATGGTGGGAGTCGTCGACTTTCCCGGATTTATGCGCTGCACCGTGGCTGATATTCCGGGGCTGATCGAAGGCGCTCACGACGATGTCGGCCTCGGCCATGATTTTCTCCGTCACATCAGTCGCTGCGCCGTTTTTCTCTTTGTCGTCGATACCGCAGGAGTCGATCAGCGTGATCCGATCTCCGACATCCAGATTTTGAGGAAAGAGCTTCGCCTTTACGATGAGGAACTCGGAGAGAGAGAATGGCTCATCGTTGCGAATAAGACCGACCTGGAAGAGTCTGAGATGTATTTGAACACGCTCCAGTATCGCTTTCCCAAACAGGAGATCTTCCCGATTTCCGCCCAAACAGGGGATGGTCTCGAGGCCCTCAAGAAACGTCTCTGCGAGATGGTCGGAAGCCGCCCCACCTAAACAGCACTTCTCAATTTAGCACAATCCCCTCCGGCCTCGCTTTCCCTGCATCATGGAGGGTTGCCTCGGGGGCTTAACCCTGTTATATCCACGACCTACCCCAGTTAAGCCCTTCGAAACCAGGCGCGAAAAAGAGCTGAGCCTATCATGAGCAAACATCCGAATGTAAAACTCTACGACACCACCCTCCGTGACGGCACGCAGGGAGAGGGCGTAAATTTCAGTTCCATCGACAAGATTCGCATCGCGCAGCGTCTTGACGAATTTGGGATGAACTACATTGAAGGCGGCTGGCCCGGCTCGAACCCAAAGGACGTTTCATTTTTCGAGCGAGCCGCAGATCTCGAGTGGGGAAATGCGAAGATCGCCGCCTTCGGGAGCACGCGTCGAAAGAACATCGCAGTCGAAGACGATCCACAGGTCCAGACACTACTGGCTGCGAAAACACCCGTAATCACTTTCTTCGGAAAGAGCTGGAGACTTCACGTCACCGAGATTCTCACGACGACCGAAGAAGAGAACCAGGCAATGATTCGGGACACGACCCGCTTCCTGAAAGAGAATGGCCGCGAGGTCATCTACGATGCCGAGCACTTTTTCGATGGCTACAAGGACTCCCCCGAGCACGCGCTTGCCACGCTCATGGCCGCGAAAGAAGGTGGTGCGGACTGGGTCGTTCTCTGTGACACCAACGGAGGAACGATGCCACATGAAGTCGCCGAAATCACCGAAGTCGTGATGACAGAAATCGGAGTCCCCGTTGGCATCCACACCCATGATGACACCGGAGTCGCGGTCGGTAACGCACTCGCCTCGATTCTTGCCGGGGCCACTCAGGTCCAAGGAACGGTAAATGGATACGGCGAACGAGTCGGAAACTGCAACCTCACGACGATCATTCCCAACCTTCAGCTGAAGATGGACCGACCCGTCGTTGATGATATTTCCCAGCTGACGAACCTCGCTCACTTCGTTGACGATCTCGCGAACTGCTCACACAACATTCGCGCTCCCTACGTCGGAGCGACCGCCTTTGCCCACAAAGGCGGTATGCATGTGAATGCGGTTCAAAAAGTAGCGCACAGTTTTGAACACGTTGAGCCGGCTTCCGTCGGCAACGCCCAACGGATTCTCGTTTCCGAGCTTTCCGGACAATCCAATGTTCTCATGAAGGCTGAAGAGCTTGGGCTCGAGGTCGAGAAAGGCAGCGAAGAAGCACTCGCCATTTTGCAGAGCCTGAAAGAGCTAGAAGAAAAAGGTTACGAATTCGAGGCCGCGGAAGCCTCTTTTGAGCTAATGATTCGCAAGCAGCTCAAAACTTACGAGTCGTCTTTCGAGCTTCTCGATTACTACTGCTCGTTTCGCCGTGACGGAAAAAGAGGTTACGAAATCTGCTCCGCTACCGTGAAGCTGATTGTGAATGGGGAAGAAGAATATCGAGTCGCTGAAGGCGATGGTCCCGTCAATGCACTCGACGCCGCTCTGAGAAAAGCACTTCGCCCTCACTACCCTCAGATCGACGGCATGGAGCTGGAAGATTATAAAGTTCGCATCGTCGACAGCCACCTCGGAACGGCAGCGAAGACGCGAGTGCTTGTCCTGAGCAAGGACAAAGAGGACAGCTGGGGAACCGTGGGTGTCAGCACCAATATTATCGAAGCGAGCTGGCAGGCGCTTGTTGATTCAGTTGAGTATTTCCTCGCAAAGCACCCGTAAACAGTAAGCTGCTCTGTATGGGCCGCATTTACGTCGCTACCGCTCCCGCTCTTGACACTCCTTAGGGGTGGCACGCATGTTGGTTCGATGCGCCTTCTTATTTTACTCGCTTTCCTGCTGACCTTTTCTTCGGGATTCGCTGCCGAACGCCCCAATATACTCCTCATCTTCACCGATGATCAGGGAGTGAATGATGTCGGCTGTTACGGCTCAGAGATTCCCACTCCGAACATCGATCGTATTGCGGCAGAGGGAGTAAAGTTCACCAATTTCTACTCAGCCTCCTCGATTTGCACCCCATCGCGCTTTGGCCTCCTCACAGGGCGCAATCCAGTCCGCTCTCAGGACGCCCTTCTCGGCGCTTTGATGTTCATGGCCGAGGAACACGCCGAATCAGGAATACAGCCCCACGAGACAACGATCGCTCAGGTTCTGCGAGATCAGGGGGACTACGATACTGCCTTGATTGGAAAATGGCATCTCGGCCACGGCAGCCCGTCGCTCCTGCCACTTGAGCACGGCTTTGACCATTTCATTGGTCACACCGGAGGCTGCATCGATTTTTTCACGATGACTTACGGGGATATCTCGGACTGGTATCACGGCTCGCAGCACGTATCCGAGAATGGCTACGCCACGGAATTAATCACGGATGAAGCGCTGACCTACCTCGAAGATCAAACCCACCGTGAGAAGCCCTTTTTCCTCTACCTTGCCTACAACGCCCCTCACTTTGGGAAAGGCTACAGCCCATCGACCAAGCAACCGGTCAACTTGATGCAGCCCCAGGCAGCAGAACTCAAGCGAGTTGATTTTATCGAAGACAAGATCCGTCGCGAGTTCGCCGCGATGACAGTGAGCCTCGATGACGGAGTCGGCAAAGTCCTCGCCAAACTCGAACAGCAGGGGCTGGACGAGAACACACTCGTCATCTTTCTGACTGATCACGGCGGCGACCCAACTTACGGTGGTAGCAACCTTCCTCTGAGAGGTGACAAAGCGACGCTCTTCGAGGGAGGGATCAAAGTCCCGTGCCTGATGCGTTGGCCCGGTCAAATCGAAGCTGGCTCAAGCAGTTCCGACTTACTCTCCTCCCTGGATTTGTTTCCCGGATTCTGTGAGCTCGCCGGAGTCGATACTGACGCGATTCCCCATATCGACGGGGAAAGCTTCGTTCCGCATCTTAAAACCTCTAGCGACTCCGCAGAGCCACGCAAAATGCTTTGGATGACCGGAGCTCACGCGGAATTGGGTCGTAAAGGCTGGCTCGCTTATCGCGAAGGAAATTTGAAATACCTCCAAACGCCGAAGGAAGGAGAATTTCTTTTCGATTTGGGCAACGATCCGAATGAGAAAAACAGTCTTCTTGAGTCGCAGCCGAAAACGGCCTCACGCCTCAAAATAGCGGCCCTCGAAGCGGTCGAGAATTATCGCCCCAAGTAAGTATCAAGGTTTGAACAGTTTCTCGAAGAGCGACTTCGCTTTCTTCGGCGTTGCCGATTCGATATTCGTTTCCTCCTGAATCACGCCTTGCACGTTTTCAGGAACTTTAGGACGAACCGTCGTCCTTGTCGTCAGCTCCGGCACATCGATCGTTGAAGTCGTAACGCGGTTGGGGTTGCTCTTCAGGAAGGTATTGATCGGAACCCGGACCCGTCGACTCTCCATCCGAAGACTGCGGTGAGAATCCATAAAGTAACGCGGACTGTGGTAAGTTGAATAAGTCTTCGGATACAAATCACGCCGCATCCCAACACGAAGGTCCTTTCGGATCTCGTAATGCAAGTGCGCCGCATACATCCGGTAAGGTCCACAACCAATCGTTCCGACGACCTGCCCGCGGGCCACTTGTTGCCCCACTTTAACCGAGCGAACCTTGAGGTGACCATAAAGGGAATCCACAAAAGCGATTTGCCCCGTCTTTTCGCGGTAGGCATGACGAATGATGACTACGTTGCCCCAGCCCTTTCGATAATCCTCAGAGAAGAGCACGACACCATGAGCCGTGGAATAAACAGGATCTCCCTCGTCAGTATTGCCGCCGCCATTCCCATTCCAATCTTCACCGAGGTGCCCATTCGGAGAAAAACCTCGATAGACATAGTAACCGGCGCCACCCGGCTTTCCGACCGGGTAATCAAACCCATCAGCCAACATCGCGGTAGAATAAGACTGAGCGTGAAGTCCTGTCGCAGCGAATCCAAGCGCAAGCACCGAAAAAAGGCACCGAAGCCATTGCTGCCGCAGAGAAACGGATCTGGGAGATAAACAAAACATCAGAGATTGCTCTTCGAGGAAGTAAACGCCCCCTACGACGATTCGGAAGGCGGGATATTAGGCACCACCGTAAGTAAAGTAAAGAAATGCCGCCAGCCCTGCCACCAGGCAATAAATACCAAAATACTCAAACTTACCCCTGCGAATCGCCGCCAGCACAGTGTAAATCGCGATCAGGCCGGAAACAAAGGCCACGACAACCCCGACAAGATAACTGGTCAGCACTTCACTCTCGATCGCACCGAGATGTTTTACTTCAAGCACGGTAGCCGCGGCGATAGCCGGAATCGCCATTAGAAATGAGAACTCTGCCGCAGCAGACGACTTCGCTCCTGCCACCATTCCCGTGACAATGGTCGAACCAGAACGCGATACACCAGGCAAAATCGCAAAGGCCTGCCCCAATCCCATCGCGACAGCCGATTTTACACTCATCTCTCCTGTCCCCCGTTTTGCCAGCAATCGCGGCAGAAACAGTAGCAAGCCAGTGACGCAGAGAAGCAGCCCTACGATCGCAGGCTTGTCATAAACGCTCTCGAAAGCCGCTTTTGCAGGAGAAAAACCCAGAACGGCAGCCGGAACACTGGCAATAGTAAGATAGAGGATCATCTTCCGATCTTTCGCATACTCCGCTTTAAAGGGAGGCAAAACGGCAAGAACCATTCGCCACAAGGGCTTCCAAAAATAGATAACCACCGATAACAAGGTACCGAAATGAAGTATAATCTCAAAGGTAACGCCTTGATCATCGACTCCCAAAATCTTCTGCGTAAGCACGAGATGCCCCGATGATGAGACCGGAAGAAATTCTGTAAGTCCCTGAACCAGCCCTAGAATTATCGCATTAAAGAGATCCATAACTTATCTGGGTGTTTCATAAGCCAATTCAGTGAATTTTCCAGCAAATCGTCACCCCTTTTAGAAAGTTAGAGCCCTCAATTGAGATCGGCGCGTTTCGTCAAATGACCAGAGTTCGGTGATCTGATATCCCTGTAGTCCTATCGCGAAGATACAGCATACGTATGAAATTTTGCTGATTATAGCCTTAGGAACCGCTATTGAAACTTCACTGCGACTTCTGAACTTTCAACATTCCAATACCATCGAACCTTACGGATTCTCTTAAAAGAATCTCATAATTGAAATATTTCTCATTTATTACTTGTAATTACTTTAAAATTCGTCACTGTTTCTCGAGCAGTGCATCACAGTTACCAATATTGTGGTTTTTACAGATTCTCAACACGGAATCGAAACTGCGAATGTTACGCAAACACACTCAGAATAATGGCAGACGAAAAAGCTCCCGAATTGATGACAGTTAAAGAGACTGCGGAATACCTCCGCATTCCTCTTCCCACTGTTTACTACCTTGTCCAACGTGGACAGCTCCCTGCAATCCAGATTGGCGGACGCTGGCGTATTAAGCGAAGCCTGCTTGATCGCGATATCCTCAAAACAGATGAAGGTGGCCAGCCAACCGTTTTGGTTGTCGATGATGATCCAGCACTGCAGACACTCTTTAAGCAGTTCCTCAAAAAGGCAGGTTTCGGCCGCATTGTTGTGGGAACCGGCGCAGAGGCACTCAGCTACATTGAGAAGCAGCGTTTCGACCTTGTCTTCCTTGACCTTAAGCTTCCTGATATCCCGGGCGACGAGCTTTATGTAAAGATGAAGGAAAAGTATCCTGATCTTCCTATCGTGATCATTACCGGTTATCCGGACAGTGAGATCCTCACGAAGATTCTTTCAAGCGGACCTGTTACGGTAATCAAGAAGCCGATCGAATACGACCAGCTCAACCGCACCGTCAAGATCCTTGGACACAAAGGTGCGGACGCGGCCTGATTAGTATCAGACCTGTTTAGTTTTCTGAAAAGGCTCTCCGCGAGGAGGGCCTTTTTTTGTGTCCTCTGAATCTCGCGCAGGAAAACTCATCTTATCCGTGGTTAAGACACACGAAAAGCGAGAGCGCTTACTCCCCTTCCAACGATTCCAGAAGCCCTCGTCGCATCGCTTCAACAGGAGCCTCTTTGTTAAACCAGTATTCAAAAGCGAGGGCCCCTTGCCACAGCAGCATCCCGAGGCCATTCGCAGCACGAGCGCCCTGGGCCTCAGCGTTCGCAATCAAGCGAGTGCGCGGTGGGGCATAAATCATATCGTAAACGAGATGATGCGGGGAAATAAGCCGTTGAGGCAACACTTCCGGATCGGTGCGTTTCATTCCCATCGATGTCGCATTGATAATCAAATCAATCTGATCGAGTTCCTCTTCCATGGCTGCGACTTCATGAGGAATCGCTAGAATTCGATCGGTAGGTCCTTCGAACTTTTCCGGATCACTCATCAGATCGCTTAACTCTGCGGCAAGCGCCTCCGCTTTCCCAACCGTCCGATTGACCAAAACCAATCGCTCGCATTGATCCATTGCACATTGCACCGAGGCCGCTCTTCCTGCTCCACCACCAGCTCCGATAATCATGATGCGCAGATCCGCAAGGTCCATGGAGAACGCTTCACGAATGGCGCGCTTCAAGCCCGGAGCATCAGTGTTGTGCCCAATCAACTGATCCCCGTCCACCGCAACGGTATTTACGGCTCCAATACGACGAGCCACCTCAGACATATCATCGACGCCATCAAAAACGCCGCCCTTGTGAGGAATCGTGACATTGGTTCCGATGAATTTTTTCGCCTTGAGCAACTGAAGCGCTTCCGACAATTCATCAGGCTGGATATGAAGCCTCACATACTGACAATTCGTCTCCGCCGCTTTGAGCGCAGGATTGTGCATCTGTGGTGAACGCGAGTGCTGAACCGGGTTACCAAAAACGGCGAGACGGGCGGGAGGATCAAGATCGCTCGTAGCCTCTTCCCACTGCCTTAGATCCGAAAGCGTATAAACCTGTTTTGCTTCTCCCATACGTAAGATCAGTTAAGCACTGCTTCGTTGATGCGCCAAGCTGCGATACCGGAACCAGTACAAAGAAATACCGGCACGAATGCCGGTATTTCGAAAACAATTGCCGTTCTCAAACAAGAACGGTTGCAGTGGCATCTCTGCCGCGAGCCCTGGAACTACGCAGCAAAATCCCGCATCGTTGCGGCGATAATTGCGACACTAACCGCACCGGCATCGGGCAAACCGACAGACTTCTCACCGAGAGTCTTGGCACGCCCCATCGTTGCAATCATCGCTTTGCTGGCTTCTTTTCCGGCTTCTGCACCGGCAGCAGCGCCAGCGAGAGCTTCTGAAACATTTCCCTGAGCACCAGCCGCGCCCTCAGCACATGGCAAAAGCGCGTCGACCATCGTCTTGTCTCCTGCTTTCGCACCACCTTTAGTCATCACTTCGTCGGTTCCTTCTTTAAAAAAGGAAGCCACTTCTGCAGCGCCGAGTGTTTCAGAACCTTTGATGGACTTGCCGCCTCCACGGAAGAGCATTCCAAAAACAGCACCAGAGGCACCGCCCATGCTGGACATCATTGCCATGCCCACGCCCATAAATACTTTTCCAACACAGGCGAATTCTTCTCCTTCGAGAGCTTCTTTCACTGCGTTCATACCACGCTCCATCCCGACTCCGTGATCACCATCACCAAGGGCGCGGTCAGCTTCGGAGAGAATAGGCTCGGACTCGATAATTTTATCGGCCACCGCGAGCATCATGTCGCGCGTTTCGTTGATTGAGAGAGTTTCTTTTGCCATGACTGTATAAAAGTAGACTAAACAGGGTCAGATCGATGATTCAACCCTGTTGGATCGCCGTATTTGTGCCTGATTCGACGGGGCTTAACCGCCTTTAACCACCATAGCGGCCTTCCATTTTACTGAAGCAGACGGACTGACAGGGCATTTCCCAGTTCTTCTTAAGCTCGTCATCCATGCGGGTGACGGAAAAAGAGAGTCCAGCCATCTCCTGACAAGTCACGAGAGGTCCGACCATCACGTCGAAAATCTTGACTCCTTTTTCAGTGAAATACATTTTCGCTTTTCGCAGAGCGATGAGGAGTTCCATCATCGTTGTCGCCCCAAGTGAATTAACAAAGAGAAGGATTTCGTCGCCTTCTTTCAAATCCTCAACATCCTCGTCATTAGCGAAGTCTTCGACGATGAGATCGAGCATCATAGGAGTGAGTTCATCCGCCGTCTGCATCGGGATCTCCCCCACGCCAGGCTCGCCATGAATACCCATACCAAGACCGATCTTATCCTCAGGAATGCTGAAGGTAGGCTTTCCAGTCGCGGGAATCGCCCCCGGCTCCATGGAAACACCAACCGAACGCGTCTGGAGGCAGGCCTTCTCGGCAAAGGTAACCAACTCATCGAGCGAGGTCGAGGTCTGGGACGCGGCGCCCACCAACTTAACGATAGGAACGAGCCCGGCGACACCACGACGATTTTTCTTCTCAGTCGGTGGAGCTGAACAAACATCATCAGCGATGAGGACCGTTTTCACGCTGATGTCTTCGTCGTCTGACAGCTCGGCGCCAAGATCAAAGTTCAACACGTCACCTGCGTAGTTCCCATAAAGATATAGAACACCGTTCCCCTTATCAACTGCCTCGGTCGCTTCAAAAACGATGTTTGGCGGTGGCGCAGCAAAGATATCTCCGCAAGCAGCGCCATCGGCCAGATTGCGTCCGACAAGACCATGATAAATGGGCTCGTGCCCACTGCCGCCGCCAACAAGCAGGGCGACCTTATTATCAGGAATATCGTTTTTCACGATAGAGCGCTTACCGACGTATTTGCATTCGCCGTTATAAGCATCGACGAGGCCTTCGATCAATTCGTTGGCGACGTTTAAGGGGTCATTGATGAGTTTTTTCATCCTGTATTTTTCAAAGAGTAACTTCACTCTTTCTCTCAGAGAATGGCAGTAAAGACAATCGAAAAAGACTTCACCTGCATTTTTGCGAGACAGAAACTGCGCAAATGGATACAGTGGTCGAATGTTAGCGAAAAAAGGCACCTTTTTCTTCTCAATCGCCTTATTTATTCTATCGGCCATTCCCTCTCTCTGCGAAGCCGAAACGTTGGAGGCGAACCTGGATCCCTTCATTACCCTCCCCGATGCTTACCGGCTTAAACCCGCAGATCTTGAAGAGATGTTTCAACAGGGAAAGTGGAATCAGAATCCCTATTTCAAATGGCTCACAACGGATCAAAGCCGCGCTATTTTCCAGCGGAAAGATACCGGAAACCTTA
The DNA here is from genome assembly GCA_028047635.1 of Verrucomicrobiales bacterium. GTDB lineage: Bacteria > Verrucomicrobiota > Verrucomicrobiia > Verrucomicrobiales > DEV007 > Arctic95D-9. Next base: position 9,824 of record JAOFXR010000007.1, on the reverse strand, counting down.
CCGTGAACCTGAGCCTGCTCGGTGGCACTGTCCCGATCGAAGAAGCGATTATCGATTTCAAAGACGACACTTTTGTGGGCGTCACTATCTCCATTTTCAATCGGGGAGACGGTGGATCAATTGTTACCTCAGACTTTCAGGAGCGAATTAAGCTCATCGGTGCTCATCTCGGCAAGCAATTGGCGATCCGCCCGAAACGGCGGCAGGCAAAACCCACGATAGGACTGCTCACAGAAGGATGGATATGGATTTCCGCGAGAGGCAAGGCCGTGCTGGAACACAATCACGAAGCCCCCAACCCCACGGAGTTCCTTCGAATGCGCCTTGCGCGCAGAGATGCAGAAGGGGCCTACGAAGCCGCAACGCATGCCCGCCCCGGCGCGACGGCCAAACTTTCCGATCTCCCGAAGAGAGTGAAGCAAAGACCGAATGGGGACGTCTATGTCCAGAAAATCCCTATGGTCGATCAAGGCGCGAAAGGATACTGCGTGGTCGCCTCTGCCCAGCGGGTTTTTGAATACTACGGAATTTCCTGCGACATGCACCAGCTCGCACAACTGGCGGGATCAACACCGGAAGGAGGCACCAGCAGCCTCACCATCAACGAAGAACTAGGAGCAATCGATCACCTTTTTAAAACCCGATTCGAATGCCTTGCACTGAGAAATGGCAGTTCTCTCGTCGAGTTGCGTGATGAAAAATATGTAGGAGACGAAGTCCCAGAAGACGATTTTTTCAAAATGATCTACGACAATATCGAAGATGGAATCCCACTCCTCTGGGCGCTTATTGTCGGAGAGTATGATGAAACGCCCCCTCTTCAGGAGCAAACCAGTGGAGGTCACATGCGCCTTATCATTGGTTTTAACAAGGAAACTAATCGAATCATTTTCTCAGACTCGTGGGGCGCAGGCCACGAATTTAAAACGATGGACGCAACCGATGCCCTCAATGCCACTTCAGGGTTATTCCTTCTGAAACCAATTCTCCGATAGGTCTCACTCTGCTGCGCTGCCGGACTCGATGATCAACTCAGGAAGATAGAGATCTTTGTTACTCGCCTGAAATTCCGCTTTGAGGCGAACCTTAAAGCGAGTCAAATCAACGAGGTGCCATCGGAGAATTTTCCAGGCGCCCGTATTTCCATCGTGCTCGATTCCGACGAGAAGGTGATTGGCGTCGTGAAGCACTTTGTTCGTCTTCGTCTTTGGAGTGAAGTAAAAGGTTCGCAGACTTGAATCCAATGACCCCTCTGCCACGAGCTTAGGATCAAGGTAAATAACCCGACCGGATTCAAGATGCCTAATCATTAAATCAGGATACCCGGAACGTTGCAAATTACCGTCAGCTGTCCGCGGGTAGTCGCACGAAAAATCAGGATGCCTATCCATCTCTTCCAAAATCGCTTTTTCAAAATAGGAACTGACTTCGTTGATTCGACCTTCTGAACTGGTCGGGGAATCGGCGCGATTATAGCGTTTAAGAACCGCGTCCATCGCCTCTTTTATTCCCGCTAGAATAATCGCATCAGTGGGATCCTCAGGCTGAATCGCGAGAACATGATTCCCCGTGGAAGTTTCGATCAAGCTTGAAAAAGGCACATCTTTGAAAGTGCCTCCTCCATTTAGAACCGTCGAGACGAGTGATTCTACAGATGGCTCTTCTCTCACGATCACTTGAGTTGGCTCAGGACGCTTACAGGATGCAAATGCAGCCAATCCGCTGAGAAATAAAATAGGGATAGATCGCTTCATTGAATTTTGATGCCTTTCAGAAAATGTCTTTCCGCCCCGGTTGCCTGGGCTTCGCTTTTGGCGTGAACACGAGCAATGACGTCGCCTTCCGCAACCTTCGTTCCGCATTTCACAATCTGATCAAAACCAACCGCAGGGTCAATGATATCATCGGCATTCCCGCGCCCTGCTCCGAGAGCAAGGCTGGCTCGACCGACCGTATCAGCATCGACCCTGAGAGTAGAACCACTGCTCTGGCTCCGTATCTCCCGCATCACAGGTGCTCGATGAATAGAGTTCAACTGCTCAAGATCTTCCGGCCGCCCTCCTTGTGCCTCAACCATCTCATGAAATTTCTTAAGCGCAGTCCCGTCATCCAGCCAGGCTTCCAACACGGAACGTTCCACTGTGCTGACCTCGCCGCCCAGATCGAGAACGAGCTTTCGCAAATCAGCAGGCCCGCCACCTTTGAGCGTTTCGATTGATTCGATCACCTCAAGCGAATTTCCCACCGCTTGCCCGATCGGCTCCTCCATTGGATTATAGAGAATGCGGGTGTCCACCCCCATTCGATTACCCACTTCCCGCATCGCTTCTCCCAATTCGTTTGCTTCGTCCCAGGTTTTCATGAATGCCCCCGAGCCATATTTGACATCGAGAACAAGGGCATCGAGCGACTCAGCCAGCTTTTTTGACATGATCGAAGCGACAATCAGCGGTCGACTCGGAACCGTCGCGGTAACATCCCGTAGCGCGTAGAGCTTCTTATCCGCAGGACAAATCGAAGCGGTTTGCCCCATCATCACGACTCCGATAGCCTCAAGCTGCGCAAGAGCCTTTTCCTGCGAAACATTAATGCTGAACCCGGGAATCGATTCGAGCTTATCAAGCGTCCCTCCTGTGATTCCGAGCCCGCGCCCCGATATCATCGGAACCCACACCCCATCACAAGCCAGCAAAGGGGCCAGCACCAGCGACACCTTGTCCCCAACACCACCGGTAGAATGCTTGTCGACGATTCGCGGTGCATGGTCAGGATAGACCATCACCTCTCCGGACTTGAGCATCACATCAGTCAAAGCAGCTGTCTCTGCTGAGGACATGCCCTGAAAATAGACAGCCATCGCGAAAGCTGACATCTGATAGGCGGGCATTTCGTCATTCGTGTAGCCGCTGACGAGAAACTCGATCTCTTCGTCAGAGAGCGCGCCACCATCCCTCTTTTTCTCAATAATCGATGGAATGTGCATCTATCCCAGCGTGGTGAGGTGGTCGCCAATTGGAAAGAAAATTGTTTGTAAACTTGCTCTCACCTTCCTCTTAACTACTATCCCTCAACATGGCTGCTGAATTGAATTTCAAACAAGAACTGGTTGGGTGCTTCGGGTACCCCGTCTCAGAAAACCCCACTCAGGCAATGATCGAGCCTGCCTTCAAAGCAATGGGGCTGGACTGGCGCTATTTGACGCTCGAGGTAAAACCAGAGTCACTCGCTGAAGCCGTCGCCGGTGCGAGAGCCTTCGGATTTCAGGGATTCAACTGTACGATTCCTCACAAGGTCGAGGTGATTCAGTATCTCGATGGACTTGGCGAATCCGCGCAACTCATGGGCGCAGTGAACTGCGCGGTGAATCGCGATGGAAAACTGATCGGTGAAAACACAGATGGAAAAGGGTTCGTCGCAAGCTTCAAAGAGATCGAAGACCCGGTCGGTAAATCACTCGTGCTACTCGGTGCCGGTGGTGCCGCGAGGGCAATCGGAGTCGAAATGGCACTCGCCGGTGTCGCTGAGATCACGCTCGTCAATCGCAATGAGGAGCGCGGCCGCGAACTCGAGACGCTCTTTGCTGGAAAGCTCAACGAAGCAGCCGGAGGCAATTTGAAAGTAAACTTTGTAACCTGGGATGGTGATTTTCAGGTTCCTGTGGATACAGACATTGTCGTTAATGCCACCTCAATAGGTCTCTTCCCCGACGTGGACGCACGTATTCCGCTGGCTATAGATTCCATTACATCAGAGATGATTGTTGCCGATGTCATCCCCAACCCACCTGCGACCCGCCTCGTTCGCGAAGCGAGAGAAAAGGGCTGCCGCGTCATTGATGGCCTCGGAATGCTGGTTGCACAAGGCGTGATCGGAATCGAATTCTGGACCGGTGAAAGCCCCGATCCCGCAGTAATGCGAGCGGGACTGGAAGCCATTTTTGGGTAGGAAAACACTCGCTCGCAATTCTGTAGGTGAGTCCCGTGGGCTCGCTCTTCGAAGCGTTCGGACATACTGGAGAATGCGTCCGAGCACACGGGGCGGGGCCACCTTGGCTCAGCTACAGGGCTCGCGCGTATTTGGATGTGTTTCTGCAGCGGGAAGCGCTACCTCGTCCACTCAAGCCATTTCTTAAAGAGCTTTGCGACGAAAGGCGTGAGCTTGGTTCGGTTGTAGAGATCACCGACCTTGCGAATCGCTTCCCCCTGAGTGGGGTATGGGCTGATTGTTCCGGCGATACTTCCGAGTCCGACACCAGTTGTCATTGCCTGACTCACCTGGCTAATAATATCACCGGCATTTTTAGCAACGATGGTAGCCGCGACAATCTTGTCGCTCCCTTGCTTGACAAATATCCTGACAAACCCATCAGTATCTCCTTCGAGAATGGCGCGATCGACAGAACTCATATCAACGGTGAAATGGTCGAGTTCATTCTTTTGAGCCTCTAGTTCCTTCCAGGTCGGACCGACATGGGCCACTTCAGGCGAGGTATAGGTCGCCCAGGGAATTACCAAATCAGTCATCTTTGAGCGACCTTTGAAAAGCGCATTTCGAATCACAGTTCGCGCCATAAAATCAGCTGCGTGTGTAAACTGGAAGCGAGAACAAACATCTCCCGCCGCATAAATGCGCTTGTTGGTTGTCTGCAGATAATCATTTACCTCAACACCGGACTTCCCGAAGGCAACTCCAGCGACTTCGAGCCCCATGTCTTTCACATTTGGCGCACGACCTACTGCAATGAGCAATTTATCGACTTCAACAGGAGCAATGCCAGAGTCGCGCTTATCGGAACAGTGAACCGCGCCGTTTTCGCCGGACTTTAAAGAAAGGTTAGAACCGGAGTCCAAAATAGTAACACCATCATGAACAAGATGTTTTCCAATGATAGTCCCCGCATCAGGAGCTTCTTTCGGAAGTATTCCTGATTGGCTCGTAAACAACGTTACTTCGGAACCCAGACGCGCAAAGGTCTGAGCCATTTCACATCCGATCGGCCCCGCCCCGACGACCCCGAGTCGAGCAGGTAATTCCGTCAGCGAAAATACAGTCTCGTTCGTGAGGTATTCGACATCTTCCAATCCGTCGATCGGTGGAGCGGCAGCACGAGCCCCTGTCGCGATGACTGCCTTTGAGAACGTTAGCGTTTTGCCATCGACCTCAATGGTATTCGGCCCCGTAAATGAAGCAGATCCCAGATAAACATCGATACCGAGATCGGTAAATCGCTGAGCCGAATCGTGAGGAGAAATATCCGCACGTAATTTTCGCATCCTTTCCATCGCCGCTCCGAAATCAACGTTGACCTCGCCTTCCACTTCGACACCGAGTTTCCCCGCGTCCCGAATTCCCGCAGCCGCATGAGCCGAGGCGATGACCGCTTTCGAAGGAACGCATCCGACATTCAGGCAGTCCCCGCCGAGCATCTGTCGCTCGATTAAAGCCACTTTGGCTCCCATTCCCGCGGAACCGGCTGCAGCAACGAGCCCGGCAGTACCACCACCAATCACCACCAAATTATAGCGACCCGAAGGCTCAGTATTTTTCCAGTCCCGCGGAGCGACGTTCCTCTCGAGTTTAAGATTGTGCTTATCCAGCGGAGCGAGAGGTTCGAAGCGGGGTTCAGTCATGAGCTAATATAATTCCTTTGGTGGGACGACGGTAATCGAACTGAATTACAGAAATCCGCTACTAAGGAACGACTATTCAGTCTCAGCCTGTTTCGAAATTTTCTGAAGCACCTCACCTACTTGCTGAATCGTCTCCATCAATTCCGGATTATCCCCAATCAGTTGAATCAACATGTCGGCAGCAGAAAACCCCTGTCCTCCGGCTACCGCAGCCCCTGGAACTGGATCAGTAATGGTCCACGCATCTGCCCAGGCAACCGTTCCTTTTTCGTACCCCTGAGCGAGAAAGCGCTTCTCCAAATCCGGCATGTGTCCGGCTCCATAGAAAATAGCGACTCGTTTCAGCGGTCGAACCCTCAACTCTTCGTCGAGCTTATTCATCACGTGCTTGTTTCGCTCCGTCACCAGCACGGTGCCGTCTTCGCCTTCAATTTGTGTGATGAACGATTCGGCCTCGCTCATTAGCGGAGCAATCGTGCGTTTCAACTCAGCACTGTTTCCCGTTGTTACCGCAGTCATCATCTTGCCAAACATCGCAGACATCGCTGCGTCATCCGTTGGAATCCCCCCCAAGGTCGGCCGTTTCAGCAATGCTCATCGCACGGGTGAACAAAGTCCCGAAGTTCTGATTTCGAGCAGTCATGAGCGCGGCATACTCGCTCGCATCGACGTCGGCGTGAACAAAGTTCGGGGAGTCGTATTCAATTCCGTTGAGCTGAAACTCGAGTTCCAGAAACTGTGAAGCCATTTGCTGAATACCCCTCACGCTCGCCATCTCTTCGATTCCAGCCGGGGCTGAAGCGGCATTAGCCGGCGGCGGAGAATATTTTCCTCCCACCATTTCATACAGCACGAGGTCGTAGTCCTTCAGAAACGTATTTAGATTTTCAAAGTAAGCCTTATCCCCGAGATGAACGACCGACACGAGATCAACAGTCGTTCCGCCTTTACGAAAACCAGCCACCGCAGTCTGTAGCCGATCAGGTGCCCCTTCCCCTCTACAAAACGAATATAATCAGCCTCCTCTACCACCGGCGAAGCCAGTGCGGGCGGGGCCTGAGCACTGACTTGAGTAATCAGCGTCGAAGCAGATGAAAAGAAGGCGAAGGCAGAGAGGAAAAACTTCATCATAACCTGGAACGTTTCTTCGACAGGGTTTGTTAGGTTTCCCCGCTACTTAACGGAAAGCACAATAAACTGACCTGAAGCATTTCGGCAGCAGATTTTTCCATTAGCGAACACCGGGACGGTCCACACTTTGGGATCGAGAACCTGCTTTTTAAAATGTGGCTCGTAGCCCTCAGGGCTAGCCATCGCAATCTGAAGTTCACCTTTCTCGGTCAAAACAATCAGCTGATCCCCGGCGGCGGAAACCGTTCCATGCCCCACTGATTCTTCGGTCCATAAAGTCTCCCCAGTCTCAAACTTCAGGCACTTGAGCGAAGTCATATCTTTTCCTTCATCGCCGTCAATTGCATAGAGGTAGCCACCCATGAGCAGCGCCGCATTCATTTGGGTTTTTAACTCCCGGGATTTCCAAACTCGCTTCGGCTCTCCACTTCCCGACCATTGCAAAAGTTCAGCGCCCTTTCCATAGCCGGAAGCAATCAAGATATGGTTCCCCGCGACAATCGGATCCGCAGCATTCACGCCATAGCGCGTCATCCACTTGTGCGACCACACCGTGTTCCCATTGGCAGCTTCGACACAAACGTAGTACTTCTCATTAGAAAAAATCGCATACTGAGTGCCGTTTTTCTCGAACACATACGGTGTTGAATAGCCCGCCTTACCGGTCTCGGATTTCCAAACGACGCTGCCATCCTGCCTGTTAAGAACCAGTCCCGATTCACCTGCGTTAATGAGGAGGTGATCGCCATGCACGAACGGTGCTCCGGTGAATCCCCAGTCGGGTTTTTCATATTTAAACTCTTTCTTTAAATGGGTGCTCCAGACGACCTTTCCCTTTTCAGCGTCGAGACAAAAAAGCTCACCCTCCCGGGCAATCTGGTAAACCCGGTCACCATTTATCGTCGCGGTCCCGGTCGTGCCACCTTGAAAATACAAATCGGCGAGCGGCTGCGGATACGAAAATTTCCACTTCTCATCCCCCGTCACTTCGTCGAAGCAAAACAGGGTATCTTTTTCCCCACCGTCATGGCCTGCAATCACCACTTTACCGCCCCCAACGACTGGGGCTCCGTAGCCAAGCCCAACCTTCTTTTCCCATGCGACCTCAGCTGAAGTCACTTTTGCCAGTCCCTCTTCATTGGAAATGCCATCGCGCTCAGGACCACGAAGCACCGGCCAGTCATCCGCATGGACGAAACTGAATCCCGCAGCAACAGCGAGAAGCAGAATTGCCTGATTGACGGAAAACGGCGAAAGCGACAGAATTTTCATATGGTAAAAGTCCGGCATATTGTTGCCATATCAATCTTCATTCTCATCACGCAATTCAGTTCAGCGAAAGCGCAATCGTCAAAAGGAGTCCCCTGGACCCCTGAAAAGGAAAAAAATGGTAATTCTCTTTTCGTGCTTGAAAACAGCATCGGAACCAAAGTCACGATCGCAGAATATGGAGCCTTGTTAGTCTCGATTGAGACCGCAGACCGCGAAGGTAACATCGGCAATATCACTCTTTCTTATCAAACTGAGAGGGAAGCCAGAGCTGGAGGCGTTTTTGGATCAGTCATAGGCCGGTTTGCGAACCGCATCGACGGCGGCGGCTTCACGATCGACGACACTTTTTTCCCGCTCGACACGGTGAATGCCAAAACCGGCGTTCATATTCACGGAGGGAAGAACGGGTTTCATCGCCAAACCTGGAGTGGACTTCATGGCGTCGATAAGGAAGGAGCCTTCGCAAGACTTGAATTAAAGAGTCCGGACGGAGACGAAGGCTATCCCGGTAACTTACGCGTCACCGTTACCTATCGCCTCAACGAGGACAATGCGCTGCGCATTACCTACGAGGGCACAACTGATGCCCCGACACATCTCAATCTTACCAATCACGCCTACTTCAATCTCTCCGGAAAAGGTAACATCAGGGAACACCTACTCAGTCTCACGAGCGAACAATATCTCGAAATTGACGATCGTAATATCCCAACCGGAGCACGTCTTCCCGTCGAAAAGACACCTTTCGATTTCACCACTGAAAAGCCGGTCGGACAAGATATCGAAGCGATAGCGCGAGACGGTTACGATCATTGCTTTGTGATCCGCGAACACAATCCGGACGGGGAAATCACGCCCTTCGCCATACTTACCGATCCAGCGAGCGGGCGAACCATGGAGATCGCGACGACAAAGCCCGGAGTGCAAATATACACCGCCAACGGTTTCAAAGGAAAACCCTTTCCCAAATGGGGCGGAATCTGTTTTGAAACGCAGTATTATCCGGACACTCCCAACCAAAAAAAATTCCCACCCAGCCTCCTGCGGCCCGATGAAAAGTATCACCACGTGACCGAGTTTCGCTTCGGAATTGAAGATCCTCCGAAAAAGTAGGAGAAATATTTAACCCTGAGCGATCAGGATGGATTCACTTCGCAGCTTTATTCTTATCGGGAAGTATCACCAATAAACACGCAACGCCGAAGGCAACTAATCCTCCGAATTTTTCTTTAAAAAATTCCTCAAGATTACCCCAGCTGTATCCCGGTAAATTCCCGTATTGCTTTGGGACACCATGGAAACCGAGATCAAATGTTTCGGTCGGTTTTACGTACCACGGCCCCGGCTCTCCTGCATATACCACTTTGCCGGTAGTGCTAATTACGAAAAGTCGCGCTGGCCACGCGCCCCATTGAATCGCTTGTGTGTTGTCCATCGAATCCACCAAAACGGGGAATCCGATTTTTTGCTCGCGAGCAAAACGCAGCGCCATCGCCGCTCGCTCTTCAGGAGTTTGGGGCTCCTTCACTGCAAATTTTTCACCTGCAGGCCCCGGCGAAAACTCGGTTTTAGGATGAGCCTCCCGGATGTAGATGAGCAAAAACTGAAATTGATCGCCGTATTTCGTATTAAGATCGGCCATCAATCCTGCCACCTTCTGAGAACAGGCGCAGGAGTAACTTGCAAAAAACAATACGAGCGGGTTTTTTGGATACAAACTGAGAAGGGAAATCGACTGTCCCGTTTTTGCATCACTGACGACTGTTACTGGAGAATCCCCCCTTCCTTCGG
>JAOFXR010000069.1 GCA_028047635.1 Verrucomicrobiales bacterium | reverse complement strand
GAGATTTTCCAATCCGCGAAGTCATCATTCGTGGAAACCGGTAATCGCTTATGAAAAAGTCCTTTTGAAGGCCTAAGGCTCCCATGAATCATCAAGTAGATTGGGATCGCCAACGAGATTGCTGGTTCCTCCGGTCTGATCAGACATGTAGTCTAACCGGTCCAGCCGCGATTGTTTTCTCAAATCCACCCCAATGGCGTGAACCGGAATTCCCAAGGCGACGATTGGATGGGAAGTCCTTGCACCCGTCTGCACACACCGTTGACGCAGCACGCTCAGTGGTTTCAAAATGGAAGGTATGAAGAAGTTGCTCCGATTGGTCCTGTCTTTGTTTTCCGCTCTCATATGTTTCAGCGGCAGCGTCTTTGTCGATGCCGCTGATGATTTTCGGAGCCCACTCTTTGTAACCGCTGATTTGACACTCAATGAATCCCAAACGGTTAATATGCCCGACGGCGGTTCCGCTATCGTTCGGTTGCTGGGTGTCAGCGAAATGAAAGGGGAGGTGTGGGGCGAGATTTCGCGACCGGAGATTACGATCGAAGTAAATGGCGAAGAGAAGACGCTTGTCGCTGGTTTGTATCGGTTGCCTCAAAAAGTGGGCGGTGTTCAGATCGACTGTCCGATAACAGGAAAGCTCAAAGAGAATAGCCATATCGATCATTGGGGGCTCGATGCCGATGCACGAGTCCGGATTTGGCCTGCGGTTGCCGCGTGGATCGCACCGGGGACGTTCTCCTATCCCGTGCGACAGGGGTGGTTCGCCAGTCAGACTTCGTTTTCCAACGAGCCCGTGGCCCCGCGCCCTGACGGAAGACTTTACTATCACGCCGGTCTCGACATTGGCGGAGCGGAGGGACTAGTCGATGTCATAGCCGCAACGGATGCCTTTGTGGTGTCGCGGGGGATGAAGGTGATGAGAGGTCAGGAAACCGGCACGCCGATTCAGCCTCGCTACGATGTAGTCTACCTGCGGGATGACAGAGGATGGTATTATCGATACAGCCATCTCGATTCGATTGATCCACAGATTCGAGTCGGAGAGATGATTCGCCGCGAGCAGAAAATAGGTGTGCTCGGCAAGGAAGGTGCGAGTGGCGGATGGTCGCATTTACATTTTGAAATCAAGAGTCGTCAGCCTTCCGGAAAGTGGGGAACGGAGGACGGCTACGCATTTCTATGGCAGGCCTACCTAGCCGAACAAAAACCGGAAGTCATTGCGGTAGCGCGACCGGGACACGTTGTCTTTGAGGGGCGAAAAGTAATTCACGACGCCTCTCGGTCCTGGAGCCGCGCCGGGGGAATCGAGAAGTTCGAGTGGATCCTTTCCGATGGATCAACGGCGACCGGGCCAACCGTTCCGCGTACTTATTCTTCATCAGGCACTTACTTCGAGACTCTCAAAGTCACCGATTCACAGGGCCGCAGCGACTATGATTTTGTTCGAGTGAAGGTCTACGATCTCGACAATCCGGAGCGCTTGCCGCCTCGTCTTCACCTTGCCTGTTCTCCCACCACGGGGCTGAATCCGGGACAGGAAATTACGTTTAAGGTAAGAGCCTTTTATCACACTCATGGGGAAGAGAGTTGGGATTTCGGCGATGGAACTCCGATCAAGAAAACGAAGTCCGATGGCAACACTAAGCCGCTCGCCAAAGACGGCTACGCCATCGTCACTCACCGTTACGAGAAGCCGGGGGACTATCTCGTCCACGTGAGGCGAGTGAATGAACACGGCGAGCCCGCGGAAGATCGGCTGCACATCCGAATTGAGACTCAGCCGTGATCGGCGACTGTTTACTCAATCTCCAGGATCACCTCGATCTCGACCGGAATATTTCCGGGAAGCACATTGGTTCCGAGAGCGCTTCGAGCTCCGATGCCGGCTTCACCAAAGACCTCCGCGAAGAGTTCGCTGTATCCATTGACGGTCTGAGGCTGATCGACAAAGTCGTTGGTGCTGTTGACGAGAGCGAGTGATTTGATCACCCGCTTCACGCGGTCGAGAGAGCCGAGCTCCGCTTTGATCGTAGAAAGGAGTGCCAAACCAACGAGACGAGCTGCTTCTTGCCCCTGTTCCAGAGTCATATCTTCTCCGAGGCGTCCCGTGAGGTAAGTTCCATCAGCGAGGTAGGGGCCATGTCCTGATATATAGGCGAGATTGTTCACGATGACACAGGGATTGTAGACGCCGCCTCTTGGCGGTGCCGGCGGAAGTTGGAGATCGAGTTCTTTAATTTTGGCTTCTGCGCTCATAGAGCATGGAATAACATGAGACAGCTCTCCTGCAAACAGGAATATTGCGCCCCCGTTTTTCTTAGGAGATTTCGGTGGGCATGGGCTGGGTATTCAGGAGCGCTGCTTATCATCGAATGGGCGCAAGCGCATGAGAAAGTAAATGATGTGACTCTACGATTTCTTGCTATGACGTGAACCCGCACGGGACAAGTCAGGGAGAAACTGAGATACCTGAGGAATGAAACGTTCCGCATTCTTTTCTCTACTGGTCGCGAATATAGTCCTCGCGCTGTCTGTCGTGATGTCAACGAAGGCAGCCGATGCCGAAGAGAAACTGAAAGATCTGAATGGGTTCTTTCCGCTATTGGTTCCTGATACGCTGGAAACCTGGGAAGCACGCGCGACTTTGCTGCGTCGTCGAGTGCTGGTTGCCAATGGATTGTATCCGCTACCGGAGCGCACCCCGTTGAATGCGGTCGTTCATGGCAAATTCGAACGCGACGGCTGCACGATCGAGAAAGTCTATTTTGAAAGCGTACCGGGCTTCCATGTCACCGGACTGCTATTCCGTCCCTCCGGAGAGAATGCGAGTCCCGGGAAAAAGTATCCCGCGGTGCTGTCGCCTCATGGGCATGGCGGGCGGCTCTATGACCTGGGCGAAAAGGGGATCAAGAAACATCTCGAGAGTGGCGGTGAGAAATATGCTGAATCGGGTCGCTTTCCGAAGGTGGCCCGTTGCGTCACCCTCGCCCGGCTAGGCTGCGTCACTTTGCTCTACGATATGATCGGTTATGCCGACAATCAGCAGCTGTCCCGTGATCTCGGACACGGTTTTTCCAAACAACGTCCTGACTTCGAAGGGAAGGAGAGCTGGGGCTTCTACAGCGCACAGGCCGAGATGCGGCTGCAGTCTATCTTTGGACTCCAGACGTGGAACTCGATTCGCGCGCTCGATTTTCTCGAAGGACTTCCCGATGTGGACCCCAGCCGCATCGGCGTGACTGGAGGCAGCGGCGGTGGAACACAGACAATTATGATTGGTGCAATTGACCCGCGCCCCGTCGTCGCTTTTCCCAACGGGATGGTTTCCAGTTCAATGCAGGGTGGGTGTCCGTGTGAGAATGCCAGTCTTCTTCGCATCGGAACCGGCAATGTGGAACTCGCGGCCTTGTTCGCCCCGAAGCCTCAAGGCATGACGGCTGCTAATGACTGGACCAAAGAAATGTTGGTACCGGGGAAAGGCTTTCCCGAACTGAAAAAGCTCTACGGTCTTTATGGTAAGGCCGACCATGTCATTTGCGGAGACCTCCTGCGTTTCTCCCACAACTACAACTACGTGTCTCGCAAAATCATGTATGAGTGGTTCAATGAGCACCTTGGTCTCGGGCTGAAAACTCCCATCGTTGAGGAGGATTTTCCCCGTATTACCGAAGAGGAACATGCGATCTACAATGACCAGCATTCGCGACCTGAGGGGGGGGATGATTTTGAAAGAAAGCTAACTGGTTGGCTGGCCGAACAGTCTGATCAACAACTGGTGGCCATGTCACCTGAAGAGCGGGCGAAAACCGTCGCAGCAGCCTGGCGGATTCTTGTTGGTGTCGATGATCCAATCACTGATGAAAGCATCGTCAACTGGATGACTATCAGATCTACGGACGGCATTTGCCTGATTTCCCTGGAAGCGACTCCTGAGATAAAAGAAACTCCAGTAGTGGAAAATAAGCGCGAATTTGCCGGTTACACCCATGGCTACAATCACAGCGTCTTCGCGAATCGTGCACGAGTTTTGCTCGCCCGTATCCGATCGGCGCGAGAGGACGGAGATACCGTCATTCTGTCAGCTAGAGGCGGAAGCGAGCCTATCGCGCTCGCGGCGGCAGCGGCAGCAGAGTCCGGAGCAGTGAAGCAGATTTCTCTCGGGAGTGATCAATTTCGATTTGCTAACATTACCACTTATCGTGACGCTGACTTTGTTCCCGGTTCTGTAAAATACGGAGATCTTCCGGGTTTGATCGAGGCTGTCTCCGCTCGAGGTACAACAGTAGAGGTCGATTGATGCAAAGTGGTTCAAAAGGAAAGATAGAAAGATACCGCGAATGCCAAAGATAACCGCCATCGAGACAGTGATTCCTGAGGGGGTCATGCCGAATTTGATTCTTGTCAGGGTTCATACTGAGGACGGGAAAATCGGTTGTGGAGAAACCTACTACACGCCGCATGCGATTGACTCATTGATCCATGACTGGATGGCGGAGAGGCTTCTCGGGGCGGAGGCAACGGATATCGAGTCGCACTGGCGTTTCCTTTACGAGCGTTGCACTGCCTTCGGCTCGCCCGGAGCAGAGATGCGAGCTCTCTCTGCGATTGATGTGGCGCTCTGGGATATTCTCGGGCAAGTCTGTGAGCAGCCCGTTTGGAAACTCCTCGGAGGAGCCGCGCAGGAAAGTGTCCGTATTTACAACACCTGCGGAGGTCCCGGCTACGGTGCCGTGAACGGTGCTGGTCCTGATGCGCCGAAGCATCCGGGGTGGCCGGGATTTGGTGATGAGGGGCAGCCCGGTCCGTTGCAGGACAATTGGGCATCCATTCATGCGGCCGGAGATCTCGCAGAGGAATTGGTTTCCGAAGGGATCGCCGGAATGAAAGTCTGGCCTTTCGATCGATACGTTCATCGCGATGGCGGGCTCTATATTTCTCCTGCCGATATTGAGGACGGGATGAAGCCTCTCCGTGAAATTCGGGAGCGGGTTGGAAATAAGATCGAGATCATGATCGAAGGCCATGCTTTTTTTCAGTTGCCGTCAGCGCTTCGCCTCGCGAATGCTCTCAAAGAGATAGAGCCGCTTTGGCTTGAGGATGTTTTACGGGTCGATAACGTGAAGACACTTGCTGATTTTCGAAGGCAGTCGGGAATGCCGATTGCGGCGACAGAAATGCTGTTGGGAAGACCGTCTTACCTTGCATTACTCGAAGAGCAAGCGTGTGACTATGTAATGGTCGATCCGACCTGGGCTGGCGGCATTAGTGAAACCCGTCGTATCATCGATCTCGCCCAGGCATTCAACGTTCCAGCGACAATGCACGATTGCACCGGTCCGCTGACTTTGTTCTCGGGACTGCATTGCTCCGCCGCCTCGACCAATGTGATTTTCCAGGAAACGGTGCGAGCTCACATTCGCACTTTTTATGATCGGCTCATTGATCGGCAACCGGAGATCAAAGATGGTCGCCTCCAACTGCCGACGGACCACGGCCTCGGCACGGCTCTGTTGCCATCGTTGTTTGAGCCGGGAGTGAACCAATACAGACGAAGCTATGTCTGAGGTGATATCGGCTGAGCCTACGAAAGTGAGGCATAGTGTCATTGGTGTCACTACGCTCGCCGCAGTGTTGCTTTACCTTGATCGCATCTGTATCGCAGAGATCGCTAAACTGGACGCATTCAAAAATGAACTGGGTCTAACCGAGACACAAACCGGAGCGATCCTGTCCGCCTTTTTTCTGTCCTATGCGTTGGCCCAGGTTCCGGCGGGATGGCTTTCGGATCGTTTTGGCGCGCGCCGGATGCTGCCGGTTTACATTTTACTCTGGTCGGTTTGCACTGCCCTGACCGGTTTTGCCTCGGGGTTTGTGATGCTGATTGCGGCCCGATTCATATTCGGTCTGGCGCAGGCGGGATGCTATCCCACTGCCGGAAGTCTGATCAAACGCTGGACGCCGCTTCCCGCCCGGGGAACTGCCAGCAGTATTGTTTCATTTGGGGGGCGGCTGGGTGGTGCTATCGCGCCGATCTTGACCGCGTGGCTGCTCAAAGAGTATTTGAGCTGGCGTTGGGTCCTCGTCTTGTATGGATCTTCCGGCCTCCTCGTCGCCCTGCTGTTCTGGAAAGTGTTCCGGGAGACTCCGGCAGAGCATCCTCACAGCAATGAGGCCGAGAAAGAACTGATCGAGTCAGGGAGCGAAGAAGCGACGTCCGATTCAGACGGCCCTCCCCCTTTTCCTCCGCTCGTTCCCTTGATGAAGAGCGGGACGATGTGGCTGATGTGTGCCCTTCAGTATGGAATTAATATTGGTTGGGTATTCCTCGTGACCTGGCTTCCTACCTACCTGAAAGATGTCAAAGGAGTCGATGCGACCATGGGAGGAATGATGTCCACGACTGTTCTCGTCGCTGGAATCATTGGCATGTTATGCGGCGGGCGACTGACGGATTTTGCAGTCGGGAAACTGGGGCGTCGCTGGGGCCGGTCGCTTCCTATGGCCGCGTGTTATGCGATTGCTCTAGGCGCTTACCTTAGTTGTCTTCATCTTGATTCGGTCTGGGCTTTTATCGCCGCCGTCTGTGTGGTTGCGTTTGTTACCGACATGAGCGTTCCCGCGATTTGGGGGTATATGCAGGACGTCGGTGGCAAAAATACGGCAGCCGTATTCGGGTGGGGAAACATGTGGGGAAACCTCGGAGCGGCAACCACTCCTCTCTTGGTTCCTCTTGTTCTGGAACAGTGGGATACGAATGGCGATTGGCACGAAGCCTTTCTCCTTTTTTCAGCCGGCTACCTGATTGCCTTTCTTGCGGCACTGGGAATCAACGCCACCCGTCGAGTGGCTTAGCGTGAAACAAAAAAGGGATTTCTCATTTTCATGCTGCGGCCAGCTTCTCAGGGGCCTTCATAAAGCTTTGCTGATAGATGACTGTGAGGAGTTGGTGGAATGCTTCAACCTGACTAGCTTGGCGGTAGACGACTACATTCAGCCGTTGATTTTATACTCGCCGTTAAGACTGCCGTGTCCCATATAAGTAGGGCAACGATTGCTATATTTCATCATGACTGACATACTCGATTTCACACTCCAAGGGTTTCTCTGGGTAATTGCTATCGGTTTGACCGTTGTCATTATTGATGTCTTTTTCGAAACCGAGATTTTGAGCGTGATTGCGTTGCTTGGTATCTCGGTCTATTTTTCACTGCTGATTGATGTGGAAGTGAAGTGGCGGGTCTTGATCGCCATTCTTTGCTGGTTTGCGGTAACGGCCCTGTTCTATGCCGTTTTTAAACGTTTTATCTCTCCATTGATTCGACGCGGTTTCACCAAGGGGATGCACGAATTAATCCATTCTGCGGTGGGGGCGGTCGGCGAGTTTCGGCTTATTGATGGTAAAGCTTTTGTCTACTGGAACGGGGATCTCTGGGCTGTCGATCTCGACGGGGACGGAGCGGGGTCAGCTGATACCGACGATGGACGATTTCAGGATCACGATAAAGTCATCATCCAGACTGCCGATAAAGGTATTTTTACTATCACCGAGCGCAGTGCCGCTGGCGGTGAAACAACACCATCCCACTAAATTCTATTCCTACTAAATTATGATCACAACCATTCCACAAAATCACTGCCGCATCATTGAGCGCTTCGGTAAACCGGTGAAAGTTCAACACAGCGGTTTGGCGTTTAAATTACCCGTTATCGACCAGGTTCGAGACGTCTCTGACGTCTGGGGAGATGAGACTAACAAGCGTGGAAAATTCATCGAGCTTACCGAGCAAATTGTCGATACGAATCCCCGCGAATGTATCACGAGGGATAATGCCAAGGTGACGGTAGACTGCGTGATTAGTTGGAGAGTCTCAGATCCGATTAAGGCGGTGTATGAAGTCGATCATTTGCACCAGTCGTTGCTTCAGGCGACGCTGAATGTGATTCGTTCGGAGATTGTTCACGTGACCTAGATGAGGCGCTGGCGACCCGGGCAAGTCTCAATGAAGCGATTGTCGCCGGGTTGGTCGATACCTTGAAGAAATGGGGTATCCAGATTTTACGGGTTGAGATTCAGGAACTCAAAACTGACGATCAAACCGGCAAGGCGATGCTGCAGCAGCTCGAAGCAGAGCGCAGAAGTCGAGCTCTGTCATCTGAAGCGGAAGGACAGGCTGCTGCGACGATTAAAGCGGCAACTGCCGACCGGGAATCCGCGGTGCAGCGTGCCGAAGGTCAAGCCAAGGCATTGAACATCATTGCCTCGGCAGAGAGTGCTTATCTCGAGACCCTTTCGAAATCAATCGGTCCGGAGGAGGCTGCCCGAATATTGTTGGCGCAGAAAGTGATCGATGGTTTTGACCGCATTTCTCAAAATCCGGCGGACAAAGTGTTCTTGCCCTCAAGCATGAGCGGTATCCTCGAGTTGAGTAGCTCTGCGAAATCCGGTGGCGGGAATGGAGGGGGTGGCGGCACGCCGTCGAAGCCATACTCAATGTCATAGGCGGAGCGGGAAGCCATTGGCCCGCTTTTTATAAGCCGTGCAATCGTTTTATGGCAGCGCGGGGGCAAAGCTTTCAGGGCAGAGATTCTTCTCTGCCCATTGTTCGTCGTTTAGCGAACCGGTTGCGGACGGTTCGTATTTCCCTACGAAGCTGACATCGCTCTTTTCCGGGATATTTGTCTCCAATCCGGTCAATGAATAGACGGCATTCACGACGAGACGACGAAGGCCCTCTTCTAACCAGTCTTCGGCTGATCCTGCGGTGACACAAAAGGATCGGCCCTCGGTTCCGGAAGGTGATGTGTAAGGGTGAAACCAGGCCCACGGCATCGGAGCGGCATTCCGCCCGTCTGTTACCGGTCCTTCACTTCGATCCAAGCCGGGAAGAACTTTTCCAAAATAGAGAACCGTATCGTTTTCCGTCAGTTTGTTAACTCCGTTCACGTCGGTTCGTGCAAAGATCTCTTCGTTGACTCCATTTAAAACGGGATGGTCTTTCTGATCAGGATTCGCATGAGCAATTGTCGCTTCTTTCAAGAATTTGCCGTGATGTGAAACCCAGGTGTCTCCGAGGATTTGTTGCCCGAAGCCGCCCGCCCATTCCTTGCTTCGGAAATCCCATGTCGCAAACCGGCTTGCGCTTTCCGTCGAATACTTGAAGGGATGGGTTGCGTTGCGAAAGGCCATGACTGGCTTTCCCTCATTAATGTGATTTTCGATGTGAACCATATCTTCATCCGGCAGTTCGCGGAAACGGGTAAACAGAATCAGTAAGTCCGCCGTCGCGAGGTGCTCCAGCCCCGGTATGTGTGCTGTTTGGTTAGGGTTGATCGCACTCGATTCCGGATCGATCGCGAAAAGAACCGTGCAATCGAAACCATGCCTTTCTGATAGGATTTGAGCCAGCATCGGCATGCCTTCTTCAGAGCGGTAGAATTCCTCTCCTGTGACAAACAAGATATGCTTCCCTTCGCCAGCTCCCCGCTTTCCTTCTAAGTGAATCCACGGCCCCTCCTCGAAAGTTAGTTTGTTCTCCGAGCAGTTCGTAACCAGAAAACCGAGGGTGACAACGAGGCTAAGCAGGAATGGGTTTCTCATTCCGCAGCGTAACGGAACCTGGCGCGGCAGCAATCATGATCTCTCGCGAATGAGCCACGAGGTGACAGCGATCAGGGGCTGAGGAATGCTCACTAAATCCGCAGCACAAAAGACAATAAATGCGCAGCCCAATCAGTGGTAACCTTTAATATAGTGGTATGAAACGGTTGGATCCAGGAAAGAGGGCCCTGATCAGCATCGCTGTTTTCTGCT
>JAOFXR010000068.1 GCA_028047635.1 Verrucomicrobiales bacterium | reverse complement strand
ACGCTCCTTCCCTGCTGGTGCTTCGGGACTCCCAACATTCTCTGGCTTTCCTGCGAGGATATCAGTGCCCACCTAGGGATCTATGGCGATCCCTATGCTAAAACGCCTCATCTTGACGCCCTTGCGGCTCAAGGAACCCGATTCACCAACGCCTACACCACCGCAGGCGTCTGTGCCCCCTGCCGGTCGGGCATCATTACCGGGATGTATCAAAATTCCGTGGGCACCCACCACATGCGCTGCAACGCAACACTTCCGCAATGGCTGAAGCCTTTTCCCCTCTACCTCAGAGAAGCCGGTTACTACTGCACGAACAACAGCAAAACCGATTATCAGTTTTCAAAACCCAAAGGAGGTGAGATTTGGGACAGCAGTTCTTCAAAAGCCCACTGGAACAAGAGAAAAGGCAACGAGCCTTTCTTTGCAGTCTTCAATTTCACCGGATGCCACGAGAGCGGTATCGAAAACAAAGAGAAATACCTGAGTGTTACCAAAGACCTCACTCCTGATCAGCGGCAGGATCCCGATGCCTTTGACAATATCCCCCCTTATTACCCCGACACGCCAACCGTCAGAGAAGATTGGAAGCGCAATTATGAGCTCATCACCGCAATGGACGCCTGGGCAGGCAAGCTCATTCAGGAAGTCAAAGACGCCGGGGAATGGGAAAATACGATCGTGATTTACTGGTCCGACCACGGAGTCGGCCTGCCACGGGCAAAACGCTGGCTCTATGATTCCGGAACGCATGTTCCCCTCATCGCACAAGTGCCTGAAAAATTTCAGGACCTCGTCGATTTTAAACCCGGAACCGTTGATGACCGCCTCATCAACTCAGTCGATTTCGGCCCGACCGTGCTCGAACTCGCAGGGCTCACGATTCCTGACTACATGCATGGTCAGTCTTATGCAAAGAACAACGCACCGAGAGATTACGTCTACGGAGCGCGCGACCGGATGGACGAACGTTACGACATCATCCGAGCGGTGAGAGACAAGCGCTTTCGTTACATCAGAAATTTTGAACCACTGAAGCCCTACTATCAATACATGAACACTCCTGAAAAAGGAGCCACGATGATGGAAATTCGGAAAGCCGAAAAAGCGGGTACACTCTCAGGCGTAGTTTCCCAGTTCTCCGCTGAATCAAAGCCGGTCCACGAACTCTATGATCTCGAAAATGATCCCCACGAAATCAACAACCTCGCCAATTCCCCTGAGCACGCTGCGAAACTCGCTGAAATGATCGGGGCATTGACCGATTGGCAACTGAAGATTGGTGACCTCGGTCTAATCGCTGAATCTGAAATCACCGAACGCGTCAAAGAAGCAGGATCCACCTACGCCATTCTCCACGGAGAAAAAGACCAAACTGACCTCATCGTCACCCTGACAGGAATGGCGACGAAAGCCTCCTCCCACGAAGCGATTCCCGAACTCATCGAAGGACTCAGCCACGAAGACTCCGCCGTGCGCTACTGGGGAGCAACGGGTCTTGGCAATCTCTCAGAGCATACCAAAGAGGAAAAAGGAATCAAAGGGAAACTCACGGTGACGCTTTCCGATTCATCTCCTGCCGTCAGAATCGCTACAGCAAGAGCTCTCTGCCGAATGGGCTGGACGGAAGATGGACTTCCCACCCTCTCCGGGGAACTCGCTGGCGATAACGAATGGGCCCGCCTCGAAGCAGCAATCGTTCTCGATGAGCTCGACGAGGCCGCCCGGACCGAGCTTGAGCCCCTCCAAATGGCGCTCAAGGATCAGCCTAACAAATATATTATTCGAGTGGCCAACAAAGCGGTCAACGATTTACTGGGAACCGGAAACAAAGTTCCCTAAATCCGGATCGCGACCTGACCTATGAACACCGGACTCTCGTTTGACGCTGCCCTCCTTGCAGGAGGACGCTCGACACGCTTTGGTGCGGACAAAGCATTTCTCGACTGGGAGGGCATGCCACTTTACGCCT
This sequence comes from Verrucomicrobiales bacterium, assembly GCA_028047635.1. Lineage (GTDB taxonomy): Bacteria > Verrucomicrobiota > Verrucomicrobiia > Verrucomicrobiales > DEV007 > Arctic95D-9. Next base: position 8,616 of record JAOFXR010000068.1, on the reverse strand, counting down.
TTCAGCTGAGGAAATTAGCCGCTCTCGCTCCCGGAAAAATCTGGCTTTCCACCAATCCTGATCAGTCCTTCCCCGCCATCCTTGAAGGCGTCGATAGAATCAATGATGAGTCACCTGATCTGGGGCCACTCGGCGGACTCATTCGGATCTTTGAATCAAGTACCGCCGACTACATTCTTGTTCTCGCGGTCGACCTTCCTTTGCTCAATATTCCTTTTCTGAAGGAATTGATCGAAGCAGAGCAAGGCACCGTTCCAAAACGAAATGGATACTGGGAACCTCTAGCTGGGCTTTACCCACGGCGCGAGATGCTTGAGATTCTCCTCCAGGCTCGACAACAGGATCAGAGAAAACTCCAGCACATTCTCGGCACCGCAGAGTCGCTCGGACATATCGAGGCACTCATAGTGACCGACAATCAAAACGAACTCTTTTCCAACCTGAACACGCCTGAGTCATTCGAAAACATGGTGCGTGGCTCGTTTGACGAAGCCGCTCCGATTCAGCGCTACCGGGTCGATGCAGGATGGAAAGAACTCACCGACGTCGTCGCACGGGAAGATCCTCTCGAAGTTCGCATCAACGGAAAAAGCATCGCCGTGATGATGCGAACCCCGGGACACGATGACGAACTCGCCACCGGATTTCTGATCACCGAAAGCGTCATCAAAAGCGCCGACGAAATCAGTGAAATCGCTCACTGCCCCGACGTCGACCCTGAAGGCATCGGCAACACCCTCGATGTTCGACTCAATCACGACCCCGACTTTGAAGACCTGACCCGACATGTTTTCACCTCGAGTAGTTGCGGCGTCTGCGGCAAAGCGACGATTGAATCTGTCTTTCAGAATTTCCCTCCCGTAGAGACTACACTGCAGCCGGGCGAAAAGCTGATTCTCTCTCTTTCAGGGAAGCTGCGTGAAGCACAGGAAACATTTGATCGCACCGGAGGATTGCATGCCTCCGCCCTTTTTGATGCAGAAGGAAATTTACTTCTCACCCGCGAAGATGTCGGACGTCATAACGCCCTCGACAAGGTGATTGGCCGATCCTTTCTCGATGGCATGGATACGAGCCAAATGATTTTACTCGTGAGCGGAAGGATCTCCTTCGAGCTCATGCAGAAAGCCCTCGCGGCACGCATCGGAGTGGTCGCCGGCATTTCCGCCCCGAGTAGCCTTGCCGTGAGTCTCGCCAAAGAAAGTGGACAAACCCTCGTCGGATTTCTCAGAGAAAGAGGCTTCAATCTCTACAGCGGGCAGTTGGGCTGAGTCTCTTACGACGAAACATTTACGCTTCCACGTCCGCCCTCTTCGCGAGCGCTTTTTTCGCGACTCTGGTGACGTACACGGTCACCGCAATCGTCACGAGAAGCCCGATCACTTGCACCACAATTTGAGTCGTGCTCTTCTCTCCGGATTCCACCGCTAACTTTCCGAGGGAACCGAAGTAGACATACATGATCGTCCCTGGTGCCATTCCGACCAGTGATGCCAGAGCGTAGTGCAGCCATGACACTTTAGTCACTCCGAACCCATAATTGATCAGAGTGAAGGGAAAAAGGGGCGAGAGTCGGGTCAGACCCACGATTTTCCAACCTTCCCTTCCGACCGCGTCATCAATAGCGCTAAACTTTTCATTTCCTTCAAGCCGCTTCATCACCATATCGCGCGCCCTGTATCGTCCAATGAGGAAGGCAATATTCGCGGCTAAGTTTGCTGCAACAACTACCCAGAGAGTGCCCCCTCCCAGTCCAAAGAACAGCCCTGCAGAGGCAGTCAACGCCGAGCCCGGAATCAAAAACAAAGAGAGGAGGACGTAGCTGACGATAAAGGCAATCGGCCCCCACGGACCGAGCGATTCAATCCAATCACCCAGCACTTTGAACCACTCATCCAGCGGTAAAAACTTGAAGCCGATGAAGATCGCGATCAAAGCAATCGCACCAATAATAAAGGTTTTTTTGGACGAAGGTGTTTCGCTTTCGGGAGGTAAAGTATCCATAATAAAGAAGTAACAAAATGAGTCTCACTGCTCGTTCAGACTCCAGTCATACTCGGTCCATTCGATCGACTTACCCGCAGTCGCCCCTTCGATAAATGGATCGACGTATTCACTCACGGATCGTCCGCCGTCTTTAAAGTCATCACCGTACCATTTGAAGATCGTCGACAGGTAAAGAGTATTCTCTTCGAGTCGATTTTTAGCCGTTTGATTGAGAAACACTTTTGCCTGATTCTCCAACTGTGCTTCCAGCTTCCCCGCCGTGTAGGCTTCGCTCCGGAGAGGCGGGCACCCCTTGGCTGCGCAAACCAGTGCAAAGTGTATTCGAGGCTCAGCATAATTCGGACGAATTACTTTGTGCTCCAGATGATTCAGGGAAACCTGACCACCAAAGAGAGTGACGTTCTTCTTATCCCAGGGTGTCGAAATAATTCCGCCCAGTTTTTTGATCGAAACCACCGGATGATTATCGATGATGAATTGAAGCGTCTCCGCATTGTAGACATTGATGAGAAAAGCGAGTTGCTCATCCGCCCCCCAACTATCAAACGTCGGTTCCGAGACCGCACCCGTTGTTTGAAGATAAGCATCCAGCCCGGCGCGGTTCGTCTTCAAACCCGCGTAGTTGACCATGCCCGACTCGTTCACATACTTTTTCAAGAACGAATCGCCCCCGGAATGATCGAAGGCCTCGAGCCCCCCTAATGAAAAGAACAAGGTGGAAAGAATGAGAAGTGTTTTCATGAAGGTAAAGAGAGTCTACCCCACGAAGACGGTCCCAACTGAAAAACCTTTCACGAGGTTTTCACGGCTGAGAACAGCCAGTGCTCTTCAGCGATTACTTAGCTCGAGCCAACCTCACTCGCAATCGCTGCAAAGATAATCGCTCCATAAACCAAACAAAAGATGACAAAAAAAACCATGCCAACATAGCCGGTAATCATCCCGCCAAGGGAAAGCCCACCATTACTGGAAGGCCCCGTTTCGAGTCTCGCTCGCTTTCGCCCGATATGACCGCAAATGATTCCAGCCAAACTGAAAACAGGGAAGCAGGTAAAGATTCCCAATATCCCGAAGACGAGAGAACAAATAGCAACCGCATCGGCCGCCGGCGCCTGCCGAGTCGCTCCGGGGACCGCCGTGATGGCCTGCTTTGCCTGATGATTCGTCAAAGCCGGGGGAGCAGCGGTTACCCCTTCAAACTTGTCTGCGAGCGCCTCGCCTGCCGGAATCCAATTCGGCAAGCTTTCGTTCCATACAAGCGTCGCCGAAGAGACCGCTCCGGTTTCGATTAATTTTTCAAACTCAGCCTCCTCAACGGTATGTTGTTGATTGTTGCTGTCTGCGTAGAACCACTCCATCGGGATTTTCTATCAAAAATCAGGCAAAGGTGCAATACTCGCGAAACTTCGTGAGACGTGAATCAAACTCATCGTGAGTCAGGCTGTCGAGCGAATGGGTGCTAAAGCTTTCACACGTGAAGCTCGCAAGAATCGTTCCACGGGCGATTCCACTGGTAAGATCAGCAAAGTCGAATTCGCTTTTTCCGAGGGTCGCAAGATAACCAGCAAGGCCGCCGATAAAAGAATCCCCTGCACCGGTCGGATCGAAAACGTCATCCAGTGGAAACGCAGGACAAGCGAAGAAGCCTTCCTCACCGAACAACATTGCCCCGTGCTCACCCTTCTTCACGATCACGTACTTCGGCCCCATTTCGCGGAGTTGCTTTCCAGCCGCTACGATATTGGACGTATCCATCATCAACTTGGCCTCACTGTCATTGAGAACGAGCAAATCAATTCGCTTGAGCAATTTCTCCAACTCATCACGGGAGATCTGAATCCAAAGATCCATCGTGTCAGCAATCGTGAAAGAAGCCTTGTCACCAACCTGATCAATCACGGCGTGCTGATTGAGTGGGTGCGCATTGGCGAGAAGATTAATTGCGACCGATTCCTTTTGTGAATCCGCAACTGCTGGCTGCCATGACTCAAGCACATTAAGAGCGACCTCGAGCGTCTCGCGGTCATTCATGTCTTCCATATACTCACCACTCCAGCGAAACGTCTCGCCCTCTGAAACCTCAATCCCTTCGAGATTGATGTTCTTGCTCTTCAACAATGCCAAATGCTCTTCGGGGAAATCGTACCCGACGACACCGACGATTCCGGCAGGACCGTAAAAGCTCGCTGCAATCGCCGCGTAGGAAGCAGAACCACCAAGAAGGTTTTCCTCAGAAGCTTTTTGAGTTTTGACATTATCAATCGCGATGGATCCGGAAACAAGAACGCTCATTTTTGAAGAAGTTGAGGAGTAAAGAATTAGCAGCTACGCCAGAATGGCTTTGGCTTCGCGGACATAAGCAGCAATTGAGGGTGCTTGCAAGATGCCTGAGACAATTACCGCTCTTTTTGCACCCGCTGAAATAACCTCATTTAAGTTCTCTTTCTTAATACCGCCGATGCAAAAGATCGGAAGATCCGGATGGGCCGCGTGAACCGCTTGAATCTCGGTCGTTCCAATCGGGACATAAGTTGGCTTCGTCGGAGTCGAAAAAAGAGGTCCAAAACCGATGCAATCCGTTCGCGGATCCGCCGCCGCCTTCGCAGCCTGCTCGACACTGTGCGACGAGCGCCCCACTAACATTTCTTCCCCCACAATGGCACGCACCTCGTCCATCGAAGTATCGTCCTGCCCCACGTGAATTCCATCTGCACCAATCGCAGCCGCGACTTCAGCAAAATCGTTAATCACAAAAGGAACTCCACCATCCCTGCAAAGCGGAAGCAATTCCCGCCCCCAGCCTTCGATTTCCGATTCTGAATGCCCTTTCGCCCGCAGCTGAATCACATCCACCCCACCTTCTATCATCTGACGGGTCACCGAGACAAGTGTATCGGGCTTTGCATAGCCAAGATCGACGATGCCATAGAGTTTTGCCTCAAAAAGAGTGGAGCGAGCCATAAAGCAAGACTCAACAGGGTTAGGTCACCGAGTCAACCCTGTTGGGTCGCAGGAATACCTTTTTCTTCATCCTGAAAATGAGCGTGACAGCGACGTAGTCAGCTCATTCCCCCTCACTCAGACAACTCTTTCATCGCCTCGGCCATTCTTCTCCCAAGCGTGATGCAGCCAACGGGTTTAGCATGAACATCGATCGCGGACTCGAAAGGCAATCCCTCAAGGCCCACCGCGGCCACTTGAGAATCAGATGCCGCTACCGCATCGAGAGCTCGATTAATCCCACGGCTCCCTTCGTCGAGATCGCGAATATGACCGGCTATAATGGGGAGCTCTTTTCCCAGATTATTGCGAAACCGCCAAAAGAGATTCTCCAAATTTTTCTGATGCCCGGCTGAATTGCGTTTCACATCCGATTCTCCCTGATGCCAGAAAAGCCCTGCCAAATTCCACTCTCCCCCTTCCGATTAGACCTGAAGGCGAACATCAGCGAGATAGCGGCTAAAAGACCCATAAAGCCCTTCATCATTCACCTTTCCCGCAGCGGGGTCCTCACCGGGATACCAATTTACTTCGTCTCCGAGACTCGTTCCGCAAACACAGTATTGAATAAAAACGATTTCCCCATCGGATTGCTCACGCAACGCTCCCGCAAGACCTTATCCGGAAGTCGACGGATGCAACTTCTCAATAACGGTGAGCTTCGCTTTATCAGGACGGCTCGAGCAACCCATCCCAAAATACTGAATCGGGTCAGAGGCCTCACCGGAAATTCCAGCAATACTACTGAGCCGCCACCCATTCGACTGGCCGGCAACGATGTAAATATCTACCGCTGAAGCCAGCGAAGCAGACAGTGTTAGAAAAGCAAACAGACAGGCTTTCAGAAGAAATTTCATATTCTGATTGCACGTCATAGTTGACCAAATGACAATACGAAAACCAATCGCTAATCCGATCTATACCGCTGCAATCAAGCACTGGAATTTCGAAAGTGCCTCCGCGCACGGACTGCCCCGAAGGGACAGTTCATTCCAGCCGGGCGGCTTCAGCCCTCGGCCTGAATAGAAACGGATCTGTCGTCGGAAACCGACGGCTCATTACCGCGAAGTCTTTGCACATCAAATTCAACACCTACCAGTCAGAATTTGATGAGAGACATATAAACAGAGTCAATTCGAACAGAATGCCCCAGATAAATCAGGTAATAAACCGTCCCTTCCGGACGACTGATCAATTGACTGTTCAAGCGGGGATTAAAATCCCCGCCTAAAATGAACGGTCACTTCGCGACCCTTCAGCTTCTACTTCCCGCCTAGACCAAATTAAAAGCATGAGAAACAACTCGCTTGTAGTCCGCTTTATTCTTCCACGCGATACAAATGCGTCTTCGTTCGCAGAATCAACGCCTCACCACTCACCGCAGGCGAAGCCATGAATCCTTCCTCGAGATGATTCTCGGCGACGACCTCGAATTCTTTGGCGGCCCTGACAACTGTACAGAGACCTTCTTCATCGAGCATATAGACGAGATCGTTGGCCGCAATCAGCGATGACGAATACTCACCTCCGGCCCGCTCCGCCCATATGATCTCGCCGGTCTTTGCATCCACACAACTCGCGACACCACCGTTTGCCATAAAGATCATGCCGTTCGCAAGGACCGGCGACGCTCGCTTTTGAGTGCGCTTGAAAATTTTCCAGGCAACATGCGATTCGGAAATATCGCCGCGTGCATCAGGATCAAGCTTCACGGCCCACAACTCCGCTTTTCCGAGACCTGTGTTGACGTAAACCATATTGGTCTCTTCGCTGTATATCGTTCGTGACGAAGGCGAATGGGTCGGGTAGTGAATATTCCAGATTTCCTCTCCTGTCTCCAGATCATAAGCCCAGGCGGCCTTGGCTCCGTTACTGATCACCTGCACAACGTCTCCCACTTTAACAAAGAGCGGGGTGCTGTAAGCTTTTCTCATATCGCCACTGTTTGCAGGGATGCCATCTTTGTCATCGTCGAAACGGGTCGAGCGATCACGGCGCCACAGCGTCTCGCCTGTTTCTTTATTCAGCGCGACAAGATACTGCTGATCTGCCCCTTCCAGCGTCAGAACAAGTTTGTCCTCCCACTGGGCGATCGACGATGCCGCCCCGCGCCAATGACTCACTCGCAAATCGCGGCGATCCCAGAGCGTCTCGAACGTAGAGGAATCAATACATATTGTCCCGTAACTCCCAAAGTGAAAGTAAGCGCGCCCCGGCGTGGATTCGCCCTTTTCGATAAAACCCGTCGGCGAAGCATACGTGTTCATTGGATTGGAAAGCGGCTCAGGATTGTCCGTCGTAATAAAAACCCGATCGAGAAGCGTTTCACCCGACTTCTCATCCAAACAAAGAATCGACATTTCGCGTCCGTTCTCCGTCGCAGTAGTGAGCCAGATCTTTTCATCGGAAATCAACGGGGTCGACCACCCGAGTCCGTGAATGGCCTTTTTCCAGGTGACGTTCTTTTCCTCACTCCATTCGACCGGAAGTGTCGCCTCAACGGTGCCATCGCAGTTAGGCCCTCGAAATTCCGGCCAATCCGCGGAAAAGGAGGAAGAAGTCGAGATCAGGAGAAGCAGAGAAAAAGCTGCGTGTTTCATAGGGGTAAACTGGTCAAAAGATGAGGCGCGGTCAACCGCACAAAGCCGCCAACTTCTTCCTACTTCTTTGCCGGAGGATCCGCCATGAAACCGCCGCCCTTCGGACTGAAATCCCAGGGCTCGGTTGGAATCCCCATCGCATCAAGAAAGGCACCTGCAGAGAAGGCGAGGAAGAAATTTTCATCGCCGGGCGCATTGCGAGTGCGGAGGTAAAGCCCTTCCATCACCGGCATAAGCGGTTGCGCTTTCGTTCCGAGTAACTCGATCGCCCGACACGCCCGCAGCGCCGTCCACCAATCAGGTTCGTTCAACGCTTTTGACAACACTTCGAGTGCCGCTCCGCGATGCTCAGGAGAACGGTCAGCCATCCACGACGCCATTTCGATGCGAACGACCGGTGAGATATCATCCATACGGTCAAAGAGGTCATCGAAAAGTGCCTCATCATCCGAAAAAGCATAGCGAAGCCCGATAACGCCCCAAAAACGGACCGCATCATCTCCGTCATCAACCAATGCGAGCAATTCTTCGCGAGATCCTTTACCGACGAGATCAGCGGCTTCCCAGATCGCCTCCAGATTCGGGCGATGATCCGCTCCACCAGCCATGATTTGATAGATCGTCATCTCCTCCTCATTGATGTAATCGGTCATAATGCTTTCCGGCAAAATCCCGACATCCCGAATCTCGATTCGCTTGCGGGCAAATTCAGCCCGATGCGATTCAAGAATCGTCTTCTGATCTGCGGTCATCTCACCGTCGATCAAGTTCTTGATGTTATGCGGATCAGACGCGATTTCGTAAAACTCTTCCGCAGGGCGAGTCGCTCCGACAAACGCCTCCTGAGCGACACTGAGCTCGCTTTCATTTTCTTTCACGTAGCGATTGATCTCATCCCTGATATCTCCCAGATCAGAAAAGACACTGGGCTGCATCCACGAAAGGTGCGGCAGGTAATTACGAATGTAGAGGTAGTCTTTGCTCCTTACGGAACGGGAGCAATCGAACA
>JAOFXR010000067.1 GCA_028047635.1 Verrucomicrobiales bacterium | reverse complement strand
AGTACTGCTTGAGGAATGGCTGGTGGGATGTCAGCGAGGAATCCGCATGCGCCAGTCCACCGCAAGCAAGCAGCCCCGTCAGTAACCAGAGTGTCGTTCGTCGCATCATAATTAACCTACCTTCTTTCGCCGGCCGGACGAACTGGCGCATTGGGTGAAAAGTCTAACGCTCGCAGAAAAATACTTTCGGGCGATCGGGCGAGAATTTTTCCGTCGCTTTCGGACTTCCGCCTCGCTTCCTGCCACTCGGGATCTGCGCCGAAGGCTTTCCAGTTTTCGTCCGCCTGCATCCGGTTGGTGTGATGAATGAGGTAGATGAGCGTGTTTGCTGAATCTGGTGGGTCGAATGGCGTCCAGTAGCCGACGTTCTTCATGCCATGCTGATTGAAGAGCGCCGCAGTGTGATTCTGAAAACGCTGGTTGAGGTGAGCGAGTTTGTCCGGATTCGTGACATAGGTGCGGAGTTCGAACACCCCACCTCGCTGGTCGATCGCGTCGCGGACCCGGACCGAGTATTCGGTCTCTTTCATAAAGATGCTGGTCGGTTTTTGCGCAAGCAGCCCCTGAAACTCCGGTTGGTCGAGCACGGTATTCCATTCACGGTCGTTGTTGAACCGAGTCCAGTTCTCATAGGCGGCATACCGCGATGGATGTTTCAAAATGTAGATGAGGCGGCGACGTTTCTTCGCTGGTCCCTCGGTGGGCATCCAATAGCCGATCGCTTCCAGCCCATGCTTTCTGAAAATGCGGTCGGTGTGCTCGCGAAACCGTTTCACCAGATGTTGCAGACGATTTTCGTTGGCGGAATAGATCCGCAATTCGTAGACCGGTTCCTCCAGCAGACGCTGGGCTGGTTTTGGTTCCGGCTCGGGCGGCAGGGCATCGCGAGCAAGCTCTGAGCCCAGGACCACCGACTCAGGAGCGCGGAAGATCCACGCCATATCGTCGGAGATTTTGAAACTGGCATCGTGACCCGCGATGTAGATTTGGTCATCGCCGAAGGGTGATTTGCAAAACGTGCGCGGCGAAACCAGCAGTTGTTTGCCGACCTCATAGCGATTGTTTACCTCGAGCACACGATAGCTCCGGTCAGCCCGCCGCACGGCATAGGGCGCTCCGGCATAGAGGGCACTGCCCTTCCAGCGGAGATGGTTTTTTGAGCCGCGGATATTTCCTTGGAAGCCGATGATATGCACGGTCTCCCCCGTCGCGGGGTCAGTGAATGGATAGATCATGTTGTGCGCGCCGAGCGTGTAGGTGACTTCGACTCCCAGGTATTCCCTCATCAGATCAATGATCCGCACTTCGTCATGCAGCGTGTAGCCGCCCTTGCCATCGGGATCGAGTCGCTTGACTTCGCTGGCAGAACCCTCGCCCGGTGCCCAGATGAAGAGTAGCGAATCACCCGCGCCATTCGGGTTGGGGACACGTGTCAGGCCGCGAATTCCACCGACATCGGTATCGGTGTCCTCGAACAGTTCGAAGATCTCGTGGAAGCGTGGCCGCTCGCCATCGATGCGCTGGTAGATTGAATCGCCTTCGGAGAAGAATAGCGAACCGTTGGCCTGAATGATGCCCAGGGGGCGTGTCCGGAAGCTGCCGTCGGTGAGGAACGGATGCTCGAGGTTGCGGTCCCAACGTATCCGGCCGGCGGCTGAGGAATCGTAGACCCCGGAGATGATTCCGGGATTGCCTAGCGACATAAAGATCCGCTCCGCGCCGGTCACCTTGTCGCGATACACCTCCATGTCACGTGGCACCCAGCGCACCCCGCCGGCACTCGAACCGTGCCTGACCAAGGTATGTGTCCACTTTCCGGATGCGTCGTCGCGCACCCATGCAGAAACGGCTCCGCCGCGCTCGAAGTTCGCGCCCGCCGCCATCACCAGAAGGGTCTCGGGTTGGTCCAGTAATCTCCCGCTCGCATCTCGGGTGAAGGTGACCGATTTGAGGATGTTGCCCTTCATGTATTCGAGGCCGAGACCGTCGTTCGACTTGCCCATGTCCAAGTCGACCTGCCATTGCGCCTCCGCGGCATCAAGGCGCAATACCTGCGCCGATTGTCGCCGTCCCTCCGGCGGGATCACCCAACGCGCATCGACCCAGTAGCCGTTGGATGCGAAGAGCATGCCTTTGTGTGAGGCGAGGTGCATCATCTCCGAACCTCCCGCCCAGGCCCCGTTGGCGTCTGGGTAACCGGCATCATAACTTTGAACCCAGCGCACATCTGGCTCGGGTTCGGCCGCCCCGGAAATAAGCACCTGTGAAAGTATCCCTGCGGCAATTGTCACTGCAATGAGCAGAGTATGTAGCCTTGATTTTCTTTTCTGAAATCGTGTCATTGCTGGTTCGAAGGGATTGTTACGCTGCCTCTTCAAGAAGAGTATTGAATCATACTCACGCCCACTCGAGTCCGGTGAGCGTTCCTATCAGTTAAGCTGTTCTTCAATTTTCTACAAACGCCAGTTCCTGAGGTCGACAATGAACATCGATCGTAAAACAGACCCTCGCGCGCTGATACGGGACTGACCCTGCCATTCATCGAAACAACTGCGTCTTCCGACACCTGTCCTGTTCCCTGTGATACGATAAAAATCCTTGAGAAAGTGAAGGCCTTTCGATAATCAATAGCTTGGCAAGTTCACTGGTAACGTTACGATATAGCTGTATTCCGTGACATGCAGAAAGCGAAATCGACCCAATAGTGAACCGTTCCATCATGATCATGAGCCGTTATTGTTTCATCATTCTTGCATCTATCACCGTGACCGCAACGGTTATAGCCAGAGAGCCGTTCGAAGCCTTTCTCGAAACGCATTGCGTCAGCTGCCACGGCCCGGATAAGGAAAAGGGTGACCTGCGCGTCGATCTGCTCTCGCGCAATTTTCGAATGAGCGAAGACAGTCATTTTTGGGCGGAGGTCATTGAAAAGGTCAACAGTGGTGAGATGCCGCCGGAAGACGAGCCGCAACCGACACAGGGCGAGATCGCGACGTTTGTCGCTGAACTCGATTCAAGGCTCAAAGAAGGTAAGGCTGCGCGGATGGCGGCTCGGCCCGCGGTGGCGCATTATCGCCTGAGCCGGAAAGAGTATCAGAACACGGTCTATGACCTGCTCGGCGTGCGTTACGACCCGACGAAGCCGGGCGAGTTGAACGAGGACACCCTTTGGCATGGGTTTGAGCGCATCGGCTCGGAGCTGTCGCTTTCGCCCTCGCATGTGGACCGTTATTACCGCGCTGCTGAGCTTGTGCTCGATCGCGCATTTCCCACCGCGTCGAGCGAGGCTCGCAAAGTCCGCAAGACGGCTGCGGAGCTGCGCTACGGTGGCGGGGACAAACAGCAGGAGGCGCTGGACCGGTTCGGCATCAAGCGGCCGCTTCGATATCTCCTTTTCCCCGGCCGGGTCCAGGCTGCGCTCCAGCCTCACTGGTTTGGCAAAACAGGTCCGGAACACAGTGGGCTTTATAAACTCCGCATCCAGGCCAGCGGAATCCGCCCACCCGGCGGGCAGCCGGCCCACCTGAGCATCGGCAGGAAAACGAGTGAGGAGAATGTGGAGGGCCTCATCGAATTCGACATCACGGCGCCGGAGGACAGTCCGCAGGTTTATGAGTTCGAGGTGTTCCTCGAGATGCCGACGAACCTGGATTTCGCCGTAGTGGCAACCGATGTGGTGGACCGCAGGGGCGGCGCCGCTTTTCGCAATGCGCTTGCGAGCCGGGGCGGGTATATTTTCACGCACAGCGGCGATAACTTGCTTCTGAATCCGAACGCCCCGCAGATGTTCGATGACAAAGGGAACGGCATCTTCTCGACGGTGATCCTCGATTGGATCGAATGGGAGGGACCGCTGGTATCTGAGGCGGAGAAGTCCCGGCGAATGGACGTGCTTCCGGCGGATGACGCCGAGCCCGAGGTGGTCGCGGAGGATCTGCAACGCTTCGCCGAACGCGCCTGGCGGCGGCCAGTGAAGAGGGAGGAGCTGGAGAACTACCTGGAATCCTACCGCGCCGATCGCGAAGCGGGTGAAGAGACGCCCGATGCGTATCGCGGGGCAGTGCTGCGAGTGCTGACTTCGAGACACTTCATCTACCTCGTCGAGGGCGATCCCGTGGTTCGCGAGCGGCTCACAGATTGGGAGCTCGCCTCGCGACTCTCGTATTTCCTCTGGAGTTCGATGCCGGACGATGGGCTTTTCGCCGCGGCCAAAGGGGGCGTCTTGAACGGCGACGGACTGCGGAAGGAAGTGGACCGGATGCTGACGGACGATCGGATCAACGACTTCATCGACGACTTCTCGCGGCAGTGGCTGCAATTGCACCGCGTGGGCATGTTCCCGCCGGATAAAAAGCTCTACCCGACCTACGACGACTGGCTCGAGACAAGTATGCGGGCCGAGCCGGTGGAGTTTTTCCGTGAGTTGCTCGCCCAGAACCTGCCGATCGATAATTTCCTCGATTCAGACTGGACCGTGCTCAACGCCCGGCTCTGTGATTTCTACGGACTGCCGGAGCCGAAGACCGGCGACTTCCAGCTCGTCTCGCTGAAGCCCGAGGATCGTCGCGGCGGCCTGTTCACGATGGGAGCCGTGCTCGGGCTGACCTCGGACGGCACCCGCCACCGTCCGGTCCACCGCGGTGTCTGGCTCAGCGAAGTGATTCTTAACAAGACTCCGCCGCCTCCACCAGCGAACGTGGATCCCATCGAGCCCGTTCCGCCTGAGGGTGACAAGGTGACCGTCCGGCAGAGACTGGAAGCGCACGCCACAAACGCGAACTGCGCATCCTGTCATGCGAATATCGATCCCTTCGGCTTTGCCTGGGAAAACTACGACGCGATTGGCCAGTGGCGCGAACACGAACAGGTCCCAAAGGGGAAAGGGGAGAATCCTGTTGTCGATGCTTCCGGTGTCATGCCCGGCGGCCGGCCGTTCAAGGATGCCAATGAGTTCAAGCAACTGCTGCTCGAGGACCGCGACAAAGTCGCGCGGGCCTTTATCGAACAGCTCAGTATCTACGCCCTACGCCGCGTGCTCACTTTTGACGACGAGGACGACCTTAATGCCATCCAGGCCGAGGCTAATAAGAGCGACTACAGGGTCAAGGACATCATCCGTGCCGTGGCCCTTTCCGACCTGATCAAAAAACGCTAACCATTCTACACCCACCCTCATACTCTTAATCCTAATCGCCAGAACAAGCCTGTCACAGGAGATTATGATTAGGAGTAAGATTAAGATTAAGAATTTCCGAAAACCAAAATGAGCAATTACCTGTCTCAATCATGGCGGATCGACCGCCGCCACGCCCTTCGCGCGATGGGCACCTGCATCTCACTGCCGATGCTGGAATGCATGGTCCCGCTCCGGGCGGCTGAGAAAGCGACCGCATCGCCCCGTCGCAGTGCTTTCATCTACCTCGCCAACGGTGTTCACTCGCTGAACTATCAGATCCTCAAGGCGGGGAAGGACTATGAGTTCTCCCAGTCGCTCAAGCCCCTGGAGAAGCACCGCGATGTCATCACGCCCATCAGCGGACTCCATCACCCGGGAGCGCTCGGCCACCATCACAACTGCATCAATGTCTTCCTGACTGGAGGAAAGCTAGGGCCCTCGGATCGCAACACCATCTCCGTGGACCAGAAGATGGCGGAAGTCAGTGCGCAACACACCCGCTACTCCTCGATGGAGATCGCCCTCACGCAGGGTTCTCTCGCCTGGACTGCGGACGGTGTGCAATTGCCGGCGCTACGTCGGTGCAGTGAAATCTTCGCGTCTATGTTCGAGGAACCGAAGGGCGGTATCGAGGCCCAGCGGAAGGCTCTTCGCCGCAAGGCCAGCGTACTCGATGACAACCTCGCCGAGGTGCGCCAACTGGAAAAGAAGATGGGCGCGGAAGACAAAGGCCGCCTCGATCAATACCTCACTTCCGTGCGCGAGGCAGAGATCCGCACTCGTCGTGCGGATACATGGCTTGATACGCCGCTTCCCGAGATCTCCGACGCCGATCGCAAACGCACCAACCGTGACATTAACAAGACTCAGGCGGGCGACTATTTCCGAACGGTCTATGACCTCATGGTGCTCGCGTTCCAGACGGATGTGACACGGGTGGCGACCTTCAGCCTCGGTGGCGAGGGGGACGCCTTCTCCATTCCAGAGATTGGCATCACCGAGTCGCGCCACCAGCTCAGCCATCACGGCGGTGATGCCAGCTATATGGAAAAGCTCACCAACTACGACACCTTTGCCATCGAGCAGTTCAGCTACTTCCTCACCCGCCTCGCGGAGACCAAGGACCTCAATGGCGAATCGCTCCTTGGTTCGACGATGGCGCTCTTCGGCAGCGGGATGTGCTATGGCCACAGCCACGGCAATGCCAACCTCCCACTCGTGCTCGCCGGCGGCTCCGACCTCGGCCTGAAGCACGGCAGCCATCTCGACCTGAACAAATCCGCAGCCGGCTTCGAGGGTTACTCGCTCGATCCGGACGGAGCGCTCACCTCCGCGCATTACCAGATTTGCGGTCGCCCCGTGAACACGGATGCCCACATGAGCAACCTTCTCCTCCTCATGGCCCAGCGTATGGGCGTGGAGACTGACCAGTTTGGCGATAGTAACCGGGTGATCACACTATGAATCGATTCCTTGTTCCTGGTTTTTCGTTTCTGGTTCTCGGTTTGTGCGCCGCAATCGCCGAGGAGGATCCGTTCCGCCCCGAGGCGGGGAAGTTTCCTCCTCTGGAAAAGGCGCACTCCTATCGCGGCGAACTTGTCTTCGTGGATCATGCCAATCGCCGTGGCAGTATCCGCGTGCAGGGGGATGGAAAGTTCTTCCGAAACGATCCGCATCCCTTCGCCATGCTGCCCTACGGCATCATCCGTTACAACGGAGCACCGGCGGATCTCCGGGATATTCCCCTCGGGACGGTGCTGCACGTCCACGCCTTTCTCCCTCCCAACCCTACGATTTCAGCCGTTCCGGTTTTGCCGGTGAACGACAAGGAGCAAGATGCGAGCCACTATCGAGGCACGGGAATCTTCCCTGCTGAGAATCACGTCCTCCTCCTCGAAGACGAGCCCAGCCACTGCCTTCGCGAGGGCTTGGTCTGGAAACTGAAGCAATTGGAACTGAAGAACAAGCAGGGAACGATCGTTGCCAGTCGCGAACTGAAGGCAGGTGGAGACACCCAGGCGGAGGAGGAATCCATGACCTTCGACGCTGCCACCCGCATCTGGCGCGGGCGCGAGCGCCTCGGAGTGGAGGACCTCATCGACGAAGGGATCTGGCCCGAAGACGGAAAGAAATCCCTCGATGGCCAGGCCGTCCTGCTCGGGATCACCTGGAAACCCACCGCCGACGGCGTATTCACCCGCTTCCACATTTCGGACATCTGGCTGGACGACACTGCGATGCAGCGCGCCGCCCAAAATCAAACTGAGACGCACAAGACCTTCATCCGGAGCCGCTGGATGCCCGCCTGGATCGATGCCGTCGAGTATGGCAAGTTCGGCCATGCCACCGTGACTGCGACTCTGTTCGGCGGCATGGACGATTGCCTCTACGCCGATTTCAAGAAGGATGTCCCCGCCTTGATGAACGCGGTCGAAAGTACCTTGAAGCACACCCATGGAGCCTATGGCCCCGCGCACATGGCCTGCAAAGGTCCCATCCTCGAAGTCACCAAAACTGAAAGCGAGGCGCCTCTGGGTAGCAGCGGCATCCAGATTCAGTTCGAGACCGACCTCATCATTGAAGGCATCCGTCCCGGCCGGGTCGTTCGCGTCCGCCCCGGCGACTGGCCCCAGGTCCAGGTGCCCCGCGAGGAATATGTCGGAGACAGTATTGATGCCCGTTTCCCGACCCCGGCCATCTTCCCAAAATACTGATGCGTTCCTGGCTTTTCGTTACTGGATCGTCGTTCCCGATTTCGGGATTGCTGGCGCTTGTTGTTTCTCTCCTCCTTCATGCTACCGCCGTCGGCGAAGAACCAAAAGCCGAAGTCTTTCGTCCCACGGCCGGAGAGTTTCCCCCTCTGGAAAAGGCACACTCTTACCGCGGCGAACTTGTCTTCGTGGATCATGCCAACCGCCGTGGCAGCATTCGCGTGCAAAGCGATGGCAAATTCCGGTTCATCAGCCCGAACCCGTTTGCTATGCTGCCGTATGGCATCGTCCGCTATCACGGCGCACCGGCAGATCTTCGGGATGTCCCGCTGGGCACGATGATGCACGTCCGTGCCTTTCTCCCGCCTGACCCAGAAAGCTCCTCTGTACCGGTATTGCCAGTCGACAACCGAACGAAGAAAGAAGGCAATGCCGGCGTCGGCTCAGCGCCTGCCGAGAACCACGTCCTCCTTCTCGAAGACGAGCCCAGCTACTGCCTTCGCGAGGGGTTGGTCTGGAAGCTGAAGGAATTAGAAATCAAAAACAATCAGGGGATGATCGTCGCCCGGCGCGAACCGAAGGCAGGTGGAGACACCCGGGCTGAGGAAGAGACGATGACCTTCGACGCCGCCACCCGCATCTGGCGAGGTCGCGAATTCATCGGGGTCCAGGAGCTGATCGCCGAAGGCATCTGGCCTGCTGGCGGTAAAAAATCCCTCGATGACCAGGCCGTCCTACTTGGGATCACCTGGAAGCCCACTCCCAGCGGCGCGTTCAACCGCTTCCACATCTCCGATATTTGGCTGGATGATGCCGCCATGCAACGCGCCGCCCGCCATCAAACCGAAAGCCATAAGGCCTTCATACGCAGCCGATGGATGCCCGCCCATGTTGACGCTGTTGAGTATGGCAAATTTGGCCGCGCCACCGTGACCGCGACTCTCTTTGGCGGCATGGACGAATCCCTCTACGCCGATTTCAGCAAAGACAGCAGGGCTCTGATGGCCGCGGCCGAAAATACATTGAAGCACTGGGCGAGTGGAACGGCGGGCACCGCCCAAATGGCTTCAAAAGGTCCCATCCTGGACGTCACGAAGGCAGGCGGAGCAGTTCCACTGGGAAGCAGCGGTATTCAAATTCGTTTTGAGACCGACCTCATCACTGAGGGCATTCGTCCCACAAGAGTGGTCCGCATCCGCCCAGCCAACTGGCCCGACCTCCACGTCCCGCGAGAGGAATATCTGCGAGATCACAAAGCCACCCACGAAGAGCGCTTTCCGACTCCGGATATTTTCCCGAAGTACTGATGATGAGAGATCGCCGGGCAAACCTTCCCGGGCGTACGAATTACCCGATTACTTGGCCAGCAACCAGTCTTTCACCGCTTCGACGTTTTCGAATTCGGGAATCCAGGCGAGTTTCTCAGGGAGATCGGTCGTGAATTCGCAGCGAAGGCGCACGGGGTGGGCTCCGGATTCGATGGCCGCGTATTGATTGTAGATCCGATCATCGACGAGGATGGTTTCCTCCGGCTTGAGTTGATATTTCTGGTAGCAGTCTCTCAGCCGATCGATCTTGGCGGTGTCGTGCATGAACTCGCCATGTTGTACACATTCGATCGTCAAAAAGTCGGTCACGGGTGCGAGAATGTCACTGAGGTAGGCCATCTTCGCTTCGACATCAAAGGTCGCTGACATGGTAAACTGACGGTAGCCTAACTCATTCAGCTCTTTGAGAACTTCGATCACATTGGGATAGAGCGAACGATTCGTAAAATAGCTTTGGTCGGCACAAAAATCGCTATCCATTTCGGCCCCGCGTTCTGGGTGGGTTTTTAACTCCAGTGCGCCATATTCCGGAAGAATCGGCAGGACTTCGGGGAGTTGCTCCCATTTCAGGTTTTGGTATTGATCCCGATAATTGGGATGCCCGGTCAAAAAATGGTAGTATGCATAATTGAGATCCGCTAAGACCCCATCGACATCCCAGAAAATATTTTTGACCTTGGTTCTGTCCATTTAGATTTGAAGGTCGGCAATTTTTGCTTTGCGGCGAGAATTATTTCACAAAACGAACTGGTAGTTGCGGCGTGCTTGTCAGGGTCAGCTCGACATCGTCGGCATAGTAGTTTCCCAGTTCAATTGGCGTGTTGGTCTGCATCCCAACTCCGGCGCCGAGGGTGATCAGCGCAACGGTGGCTTCAGGTTTCAGGAGGGAGGAGGCTACTATTTTTCCGGATGCTTCCCCAGGCTCAAGTCTGACTGCTTTCTGACCGATTCCTACGACTTCACTCAGCACATGAGGCCATCCCTCGACGATGGCCTCGGGAGTGATATCGAAAAGGTAAATTCGGCAATCGGCCCGCATTTTTGGGAACTTATCATCGATCGAAGACGGCATCCGTTCGAAGTGAGCCGAAAGCTCGA
Organism: Verrucomicrobiales bacterium; assembly: GCA_028047635.1. Classification (GTDB taxonomy): domain Bacteria; phylum Verrucomicrobiota; class Verrucomicrobiia; order Verrucomicrobiales; family DEV007; genus Arctic95D-9. The sequence goes on along the minus strand of JAOFXR010000067.1, from coordinate 606 downwards.
GGGTCTGTTGGGCGTTTGGGTCGATCGCCTGCTGGTGACGCAGGGCCGTCAGGTCGATGAATTGAAACGCGTTACTGGCCGAGGCTCCGCCTTGGGGGTTGCCTTTTACATTGCCGGTCTCGATGAAGCGCAGTCGCCTGTTGCCATCCGCTTCTTCGATGACCTCGACCGGATCTCCGCTCCATTCTCCAAACTGAGATGAAAAGCCTCTTTTGATGGGGCCTAATGGCAGGGAATCAAAGTGACCGTCGGCGATTCTCACCGACGAAACCAACGCCTTCGGTGACGCCACCGCCCAGACAACACCCACTCCCATCAATTCAACAGATCCTCGGAGTTACTTTCGCTCAGTTTTTTGCACCCCCTCCTACCCGGGGCGATGCGCGGTGGCCGGACGTTGGGTTTGAAAAAGCAATTTCCTAGCAGTTGCGTATCAATTCGCGACTCATTGGTCAGCTGATTTTAGTTGTTTTGGTGCAATCCTTGGTCTGGCCCACAGAGATATCAGTGTAAGAAAGTAGGCAGAGTTCAGCAGTCTAGAGGAATCTAGTTGTGTCTTCCTGGAACAGTGTCAGACAAAAATTTTCAGCGCTGCGATCAGTTTCC
>JAOFXR010000066.1 GCA_028047635.1 Verrucomicrobiales bacterium | reverse complement strand
CGCCTAAGCCGGGTGCGCCAGCTGGTTCGGTCGCTCCCAAAGTGGGTGGAGCGCCTGCTCCGATGAAGCCTCCCGGTGCAGTTCCTGCTCCGGTGCCTCTCAAGAAAGCCGAGCCAAAAGCGCCGTCAATTCCGCTTCCACCGAAGAAGCAGTAAGCTTCGACGTGGAAGAAATGCTTCTTCCTCTGCCATGAGTGGAGGGGGGAGCTGCCTTTTGCCAAGCGGCATTCGCGACCTTCTGAGATCGCGGGACATTCGTGGGGGAATCGATATTACCTTTGGCCGCCAAGCATCAAAGGGGGATTCGCGTCAATCTTCGTCGCTTCTCAGGGAGAGAATCTTATCTTTCACTGTTCCTCAGTGCGTGAGCGCGTAGAAGACGATATTGATCCCGAGTGGGTAGGCGTATTTTTCTGAAAATTCCCGGAAATACCACGGATCGGTTCCTTCCTCTTCCCAGCCGTCCCCGAGGTCAGTATTGAAGCAAATCATCATGCAGATGCGGCCTTTGTCATCGAGGATGGCACGGTAGTGGGGGGTCTCCGAGCCCGGCTTGTTCCATTCATAGGTGATTCCCTGCTCGCGTCCCTGCATCGCCATTCCCACGGCGGGGATTTGGGGTTTCATTTCGAGATCAAAGACCATGTGGAAAATGGGATGGTCGAGCTCGAGTTCCACGAAATCACGATCTGGAAAAATCATTTTGAGTGCGCGGTGAAAATTTTTCCACTCATAGTGACCCCAAAAATCATCGACCATTATAAATCCGCCATTGAGCATGTAATCTCTCATCGTGGAGGCCTCTTCATCGGTGAGCCAGATATCGCCGGGTTCGATCATGTAAATGAACGGGTAGTGGCGCATTTGCTCCGCGTCGATGTCGACGATCGCTCCTTTGGGGTTCACTTCGAGAGAGGTGAGTTGCTGGATTCGATAGGAAAAGTTGAGCTCGCTGTCGGGATAGTCGATCATCCACTTGGCCCGCTGGCCCATCCAGGTTCCTGAGTTGTATCGGAGCCGGGCAAAGGTAAAAACATCGTTGGGGAGCTCCGTGCTGACTTTCCAGTCTGGAAAATCGTAATAGCGTCCGCCTCTCCATTCCCGGGGGTCTTCGGGCATCTCGCTGTCCTTTGAGCCGAAGTAGGTTGGGATCCCGTTCTTTTTGCGATCCTCGCTGTCCCGGGCCAACCCTACTGCCATCGTACCCAGAACGAGAAGGGGGGCAAAAGCTTTGACGGCGCGGAGAAACATGACCAAACGATACGCGAGAGAGAGTGTTTTCGGCAACCTATTCTTGAACGTGATTAGGAAAACGGCGTCTTATTTAGAATAGTTCTTGATATAAACAACCTTTCCACTACCGGTGTTGTAGCTTCTATTGAGATGGCAGATCAACTCACAAATATACAGGAAAAAGGCGCCTTCGGAGGACTCCGAATGACGAAGCAGCGCCAAGTGGTATACGAGGTGGTTCAAGACATGGCAAGCGCCCATCCCACTGCTTCGGCTGTTTATTCGGAAGCCAAGGAGCGGATGCCGAATATTTCTCTCGCGACGGTGTATAACTGCCTCGAAACGCTCAGTGACGCCGGCGCGGTGACCCAGGTGAACATTGACCGGGAAGCGTCCCGGTTTTGCCCGAACCTGATGCCTCACGCACACTTTTTCTGTTCAGCATGCGACTCTGTTTACGACATTGAGCTTCGCGAAAAGGCAGACGCTTCTGCTCCCTGGGAACTTCCCGAGGGCTTGAAAATCGAATCCGTCGATGTGGCGATGCGGGGAACCTGTCCCAACTGTGGGAAGGAATCTTCTACCACTTCAAAATAAAATTTACCAAAATGAGTAATTCGCTAAAAATCGAAAACCTGCACGCCTCGGTTGAGGATACTGAAATCCTCAAGGGCCTTAGTCTTGAAATCCCGAAAGGGGAAGTTCACGCCATCATGGGGCCGAACGGTTCCGGAAAGTCGACACTCTCGAAGGTGATCGCCGGTCACGAAGACTATGCGGTCAGCGGAGGAACCGTTCACATGGACGGGGAAGACCTTCTTGCCCTCGAAATTGATGAGCGTTCACGCGCTGGCTTCTTTCTCGCCTTTCAGTATCCGCACGAAATTCCAGGTGTTAGTAACGCGAACTTTCTTCGTGCGGCTCGCCAGGCACGTCTCCCTAAAGGTGAGGAAATTGATGCAGTGGCTTTCTACAAGGAAATGTATGCGAAAATGGACGAACTCGGGATGGATCGCAAGTTCACGGCCCGTTCCGTCAATGATGGCTTTTCCGGTGGTGAGAAGAAGCGGAACGAGATCCTTCAGATGATGATGCTCGACCCAAAATACGCGATCCTCGATGAGACGGATAGCGGACTCGACATTGATGCACTCAAGATTGTGGCGCAGGGCGTGAATTCAATGCGTTCCCCGGAGCGTGGATTCCTCGTCATCACTCACTATCAGAGGCTTCTCGACTACATCGTTCCGGATGTAGTGCACGTGATGCACGATGGCAAAATCGTGAAGACGGGAGGGAAAGATCTCGCCCTCGAACTCGAAGAAAAAGGTTACGACTGGGTCACCGAGGAACTCGCCGTCGCCTAACCAAACTTAATCCAGAAACGACGAAATCATGCCAGACAGCGCAACACTAGAAGCGGTCAATATTGATCAGGATGAGGGAGCTTTTTCCTATCCGGAGGATTATAAGCACGATGCCGGTACCGGATTGAACGAGGGAACCCTCGATTACATTTCTGATATCAAAAAGGAAGCTGATTGGCTTCGTGAATTTCGGAAGAAAGCGCTCAAAGTTTTCAATGACAAGCCGATGCCTACTCACTGGGCGAGTGATGACTTAGAGAACATCATTTTTCAGAATATTCGGTATTACCTCGCCAAGGGTGGCGCGCCGACTCGCAATTGGGATGAAGTTCCCGATGACGTGAAGGAGACCTTCGAGCGTCTTGGAATTCCTGAAAAGGAACGAAAGTTCCTTGCCGGTGTTGAGGCGCAGTTCGACTCTGAAGCGGCCTACTCCAATGTGAAGGAGGCTCTTTCGAAAGAGGGTGTTATCTTTGTGAATTCGACAGAAGGACTTCGCGAGCATCCTGAACTTTTTCGGAAGTGGTTCGGTAAAGTCATTCCCACGGGGGACAATAAATTTTCAGCACTCAACAGCGCTGTGTTTTCCGGTGGAAGTTTCATCTACGTGCCTCCCGGCGTGAAAGTGAAGCACCCTCTTCAGGCGTATTTCCGAATCAACGCAGAGAACTTCGGTCAGTTCGAAAGAACGCTCATCATTGTCGATGAAGGAGCTGAAGTGACCTACATGGAGGGCTGCACTGCTCCTAAGTTTGAGACGGCAACGCTTCACAGCGCTGTGGTGGAACTGGTCGCGATGAAAGACGCTAAGATCCAGTACATCACGGTTCAGAACTGGTCGAATAACGTTTTCAACCTCGTGACGAAGCGTGGTCTTGCTCATGAGAATGCCGAGATTCGCTGGATCGATTGCAACATCGGATCTCGTCTCACGATGAAGTATCCGGGTGTGATCATGAAGGGCCGCAAAGCGCGTGGTGAGGTGATCTCGATTGCACTCGCTAACGATGGTCAGCATCAGGACACCGGCGCGAAGATGATTCATGCTGCTGATGAAACGACTTCCAACGTCGTTGCTAAGTCAATTTCAGTCGGAACCGGTGTTTCGACTTATCGTGGACAGGTTCACATTCCGAAGCATCTCAAAGGCTGCAAGAATAACACCGAGTGTGACGCACTGCTCATTAACTCGACGAGTAAGACGGATACCTATCCGGCAATCACAGTGAAGGGGAATGAGCATTCCACTCAGCACGAAGCCAGTGTCAGTCAGGTTAGCGAAGATCAGATCTTTTACATGAAGCAGCGCGGCCTCTCCGAGGGCGAGGCAATGAGTCTCAGTGTGAATGGATTCGTCAATGATCTTGTCCGCGAGTTCCCGATGGAATACAGCGTTGAGCTGAAGCGACTCATCGATATGGAAATGGAAGACAGCGTCGGCTGACCGCAGCGTCAGCTGATCCGGAATTTCCTAACCATCATACAATCTATTTTTTTACGATGTCCCTTACTTTGACGCCTCCTGATAAAATGGCAGATAAACAATCGACTGACCAATGGTTCGCCAGCGCTCCTCTTACTGAGTCGAGTGTTGACCTTCCTGATTGGTATCAGCAAATCCAAGCCAGTTCCTGGGAGCAGTTTTGCGAGAATGGCGGGCCAACAAGGCTCGACCAAAATTGGCGTTTTGCTGATCTCAAAAAAGTGCGCCTCAGTGGACTCCTCCCTGCTCCTGAAGTGGACTCAGCGTCTTCCGTCGAGCGGGCTCTGCGTAATCGTCTCGAAGCGTTTGCAGCCCATTTCGTATTTGTGAACAATCGCCTCGTTCATTCGGAAACAGGCTCGCTTCCTGAAGGTGTCATCTGCCTTCCCATCAATGAGGCGCTTGCGAAGCATTCTGATCTCGTGCAGTCTTACTTTTTAAAGGAAGAGGGTTGTCTCGGTGGTTCGAAGTTTCGCCAGATCCATGCGGCTGCTTCGCTCAGCGGCGTGTTCGTCCATGTTCCCCGCGGCGTGATTTGTGAAGATCCGATTCTGGTAAACCATTTTGTCGGCGGTGATTCTTCAACGATCTTTCCGCACACTCTCATCGTCGCAGACGACAATACTTCCGTTTCCGTGATGGACACATTCCAGTCGATTCAGGAAAACGAAGAAACGTATGCGATTGGCAATGTCGATCTCCATGCGAACAATGGCGCTAATCTGCAGTATGTCGCTTTCGAGGATGCGAGTGATACCGGTGCCAAGCACGTGCAGCTGAACAGTTCGAAAGCGGGGCGTGATTCGTCAATCAAGTCTGCATTCGTGAATTTGGGCGCTGCCTGGGTGCGAAATGAGTCCATTAATCACATGGCCGATAGCGGTGCTGATTGCCAGATTTATTCGGCGAATCTCGCGAATGGCATTCAAGAGTATGATCAGCGGACACTTCAGGTTCATGAAGCGCAACACACCACGAGTGATCTCCTGTTCAAGAATGCGCTCTACGATAATGCTCGTACTATTTTCTCGGGACTGATTCAGGTCCTTCCCGGTTCACATCATACCGATTCCTATCAGACCTGCAGAAATTTGTTGGGAAGCAAGGCCGCGGAAGCGAATGCGATGCCCGGTCTTGAGATTGATGCGGACCAGGTGAAGTGCTCGCACGGATCAACCTCCGGGCAGATCAGCGACGAGGAAATCTTTTATCTCCAGGCTCGTGGAATTACGGCAGAAGACGCTCGCCGTATCATTAGCCTCGGCTTCCTTAATGAAACGGTGAGTCGACTTGATTGCGATAATCTGAAGGAGTTTCTCTTCAGCCGTATCGAGCGAAAGTTTGCTTCGCTCGCGTAAGTCGGCGTTTCCTCCTTTTTATTCAAACACAAAAAAAGCAGCTCAATTTGAGCTGCTTTTTTCGGTATTTGATTTCTGTCTCCGAGCCTATCGGATGCGGAAAAGATTGAGCAAACCTCGTGGGTCAATTCGGATAGACTGTTGACGCTGCTGTTGCGGGTTTTGATTCCACTGATTACTCATCCAGTTATTGATGTTACGGGGATCATTCTATGAGCTGTGGCTGCCGTGATGGTCGCTATGCCCGCGACTACTCTGACCGCGACTACTATTGCTATTGTTGTTTACGCTGTGGTCGTTGTGCCCTCCGCTGTAGGCGTTGTGACGGCTGTGACCGTAATGAGAGTTTCGCTGCTGCGCGCGTTGGATGTTCGCGATTTCAGCCTCCATTGAGTGAACGAGACGTTCCATGGAGGCCACCAGGCTGTGAACATGGCGGTATCACCATGAACATGCCCGTAGCGTCCCTGATCGGCCGCATTGATAAGGTCATGAAGATGGTGCACGTGCTTATCTACCTCGATAACATCGGTGCGGAGGTGGATCAGTGAGGTGCGGAGATTGTGGGAGAGTTGATCGATGTGCTGCGCCTCAGCGTGGAGACGGTGGGTCTCCGCGAGCATGTGGCGGTAAACGCTTGTGTGAGAGTAATGCTCACGTATCTCGACGTTGATCTTCACCACCATATTTCCAAGGGCATGAGCGTAATTAACGAGCCGATCACACTCCAATGCTTCTGCTTTTGGCGCAGTGAAACCAAGCACAACGAGTGCTGCGGTGGCAGTGATAGCGAGTTTTGATTGAGATGTTTTCCTGATGTTCGGCTTGGTTTAATTCCTTCTATAGAACGAACCATACTGGAGGTTTATTCGAGGATTCAGTTGGAAATTTTTCCGGTTTGTCCGGCTTCATACATTTCTTCGATCATGCTGTTAACCGGAACTCCGCCGATGCGGTAGCCTCCGTCTTCAGTGAGAATATCGTAAGAGTGTATGACACCGCGATACGAGCGGATCGCCTGCACTTGATGTCCTCCGGAAACCACACTTCCGATTTCGAGTTCTTTTGCGCGGACGCCACCGATGCGATGCATCGTGCAAAGGTCTACGGTGGAGCCATTTGAGAACGTGACCGCGAGGAAGTCCGATTTTTCAGGGTCTTCAAGATAGCCACTGATCTGCCTGATTCGCACGGGATTACCGTCGTAACCAACGATCAGATCTCCTGCTTTGAGCGCTTCGATCACGCTGGTTTTACCGCTGGGAAGATCGATCTGAGTGCCCTCAGGGAGACAGGCAAAGAGCAATTTAGTCGGTAAAAGTGCCATGCCCAATTGCGCGGTAGGCCCAATGAGTCCGCAACCGGTAACGCAGACGGAAGCACCAAGAGCTGCGCTCAGACAGACTATCTTGAGAGACTTTCTCACAGATAGAAGTAGTGACGGGAAATTCATTATAAGGAGGCTCGCGGAGAAGGGGCGAGTTTCTAAGAGTAATGGATTGGCTTCAGGAATACAATCGCTAAAGGCCTTTTACCGCTTCCTTCCGGCATCTTTGTTGATTGGGGCGATTGCGGAGTGAGGCCTGATCGCCCCGCTACTCTGCGTAAGAAAAACTAGGGGGCTTTCCCCTCATCGTCGGGCCGTGGGTCCGGGGCGCCGAGCAGGATCCATGTCGTTAGCAGGGCGATCTCTTCGGGGGGAAGCCTTTCATCAGGCGGCATCAGATTGCCATATTCATCCGCGTTAATCGTGCGAAGCAGGGAGCTTTTTTTCGTGTTGAAGGGCACGACGGCGGGGCCGTGATCGCCTCCCTTCATCATTCCTGCTTTGGTGTCGAGCACAAGGCCTCCATCGTCCCACGCTTCTCTTTCCGAGTGACACTCAAAGCATCGTTTATCGAGGATGGGGAGGATCAAGGTTCGAAAGAATCTTGCGGGCTCGTAGGCCAGTTCTTCTTTCTTCTCCTCACCGGCTATGCCGTTACTGAAAAGTAAAATACCGATGACAAGCCAGAGCGAAGATTTCATCAAGTAGGAGAGCGGCATTTTGAAGGTTCCTTTTCGAATGGAAAATCGCCTGCTTGTGAGAGCCGGTAGGGAGGGCCATTTCATTGTCGTGGAGCGGTTTAATATACGACGTGAGCTGATTCGAGTCAAAAAAGCGTACGCGGGTTCTTAAGAGCAAAAGCGTGACGGGCAGTGACACGCCCGCTCACTGGATTGCGGCGCATGTCCCCTGTGTCCCTTGCATTTTGACTGGGGCAGCTCCGCTCAATGCGACAGCCGTTTGATGCCCGACTGATCCTAACTCAAACATTGCGCAAAACGCATTTGCTGCCCCTGTCGCGCTCCAGGCGTTGTAAAACATAGGCTTAACGAATTCTAGCCTGATTTATCTCCGCTATTTGTCTGTCCTATAAAACACAGTGTCAGGATGTATCGCTTTTGCTCTTCACCGCCCGAACCAAGATCACTAAGATGATGAGAAAGGCGATTGCACCAAGTATCCAAGGTAACTTTGATGATGGTGACGCGGCTGGGGATTTCTCAGCAGAGCTAGCATTACGCTCTTGGCTGACTTTACCTCGCCGATTTGCTTCCATTTCTAGGTTTGAGTCATCTAAACTCACTGTGGAGAGCTTATTCGTAAGTTGCTTGGAATATCGATCGCGTATTCGCAGGTATGCCGAATTCGAGTGATCATCAATTCTCTGCATTCTGACAAGATCAGTTTCATCGCCGTGTTCCCCAAGATACTCTAACGCAACACTCAACAAGGGATCGCTAGCCGCATCGAGATTTGTTGTTTCTAAATTTTTCCTAGCAAAACCTAAAAAATGAGTTTTTCCGATTCCTGTTTTTTGCGCAAATCCCATTAACTGAGTTTGCCTTCCTCGTGCACCGAGTGATTGCTCTTTCTCGTATATTTTTGCGAGAACGGAACCAGTTGCCTCTCTGTCTTTTAGCAAATCATCAATAAGGGCATCTCGGTCGTTGGTAAGAGATGCGATTGCCTCCGGCGTAATGCCTTCTTGCGACAACATTCCATCCACGTCTATATAGCTGTAGAAAAGATCAACAATCTTTGATCCTTCCTCATCTTGACAATCAGAAAATGCTGGCAACCACACACAAGCCAATACACAGGCTATTACTCGACAAAATCTAATCGCTTTCATGTGATTTGATAAAAGTTCTTGCTGTCTTAAATGTCCGACGCTCAGGTGTCCCTTCGAACAGCCACTTCTCACCACGGACATCAAACCTTAATGCCGAATTAACTGGGTTGTCTGCATAATCCGGGGCTTCGGCCATCAAAAAGTGCCTCGCAGACGCCGGATAATGATTGGTAATACTCACCCACCCATTCCCTGGTCCTAAAGCTAATCCCAGGAGATGTCCCAGTTCATGTGCGAAAGTGTTGGGTATTCGATCAACTGCCGATACAGCTGCGTAGCCGTGAGCCAAAAGACTATCCCCAGCTAAAGCCCGCCCCCGGATCGCAACATTTCCGCTCAGGTTTTCTAGACTTTCATTCACAAAGAATATAGTCGGCTTTGATGGGATTCTCGGACTACCTGTTATCCGCAAAATATCATTCAGGTCTTGATTATTATGGTCAAACCGAATCTTATCGCCGTCATAAAGCGCGTTTGCATCGTCTGTTGATAATACTTCGTAATTTGTGGCGATTTTCAATTCGATTCCAATCTGAGCAAATATTTCCTCTGCTTCTGGAAGGTCTTTCTGAACAATCTCATAGAAATTATCTATTTGAGTGGCTGGAGGCTCAGCGAGAATAAAAATATTCGGCTCGACCGTTGCCTTAGGCTTCATGATTTTCTTTTCAATCTCGGCATCATCGAGATCAGGGAAACGGATTACCAATTTACCTCTCATTTTGGCAAAATGTGTTGGATCATTTTTCCGCTCATCACTCACAGTATGAAACGTTGCAGGGTCATATTGATCATCAAACTGCAATGCCATCATGGCTAAAGTAAATTCGAAGTCTTCATCACTGTTTCTCGAAAACTCAACTTCGGTTTCGGGATCCAAAATTGACCCGTTCTCGTCTTCAGTCCTAACAAACCCGGAAATCGTTTGCTTAGTTTCCTCGAATGCTTCACCAGGGATTCTCACCACAACTCGATCACGATCTTTCTCAATGAAATCGGAATCGAACGCATGGCCGCCATATTTCCACGAGTCTTTTGGAAACGCATCCCTCCACCGGCAGAACCTCAATTCTCCCGGATCGACAAGTTTATCTTTTCCGTCGCTGTCCTTAACTGCCTCAAGATTCTCATCCAACTCTGGTTGGAGTATCTCCACAGGGAGGAGACAATCCTTAGTCTGCTCGTTTACCTGCATGGAAGCGAATACTTCTAAAGTGTCTTCTGATTCAGAGTCACCTGAAAAAATGGTGAGTGTTTCGATTTTTAACCTTTGTGAATCAGCCATGTCTGGAGCGAGAATCCATTCCATGGTTCCGTCTTCGTCTACCTGTGTCAAGATCGTGTGCAATCGAAGGTATGTTCTCGTTTGCGTTTCAGTCACTGGCACTGGAGTGACACCATCTGGACCATAATTAATCAGCCGGATATCCAGTTTCTTAACCGATCCATTGCAGAGGACTTCATTGTCACTCTCAGAATAACCGGAGGTGGTTTGGCCGATAGATTCCAGTCCAACACCAGTGGTTCTGATCCAGTCGACGTTGGCTCCCATGGTCTCCTCGGTCACCCAATTAATTCCATCGAAAACAGTACTGCCCGGTTAACTCGGATTTTCAATTATCGGCTCACCATCGGAGCGGTATTCTCTTTTACCTTGGATATAGTATATCGGATTCAGGCTTTCCTCAGTTCCGTCGGTTCCAGAGTCTTCTCCTCCGCTATCTCCGCCGGCGATTCCATCAATTTTGATCCTGCTTCCAAACTCCAGATTCAGTGATCTTACTTCAAGCGTCAGTAAGCCCGGGATTGGTTCCGGTTCAGGCGGATTCTCAGGCGGATTCCCAGGAGGGTCAACGGCGGGAGGATCAACTGTGGGAGGATCAACTGTAGGAGGATCAACTGTAGGAGGATCGACGGTGGGAGGATCGACGGTGGGAGGATCGACGGTGGGAGGAGGCTCAGGAGGTGTTTCCTCCGGATCGTATTCGTTGAGCGGATTCGTGAGCATCACGAGGATTTCCATCCCGTCGGTAAAGTCGTCGAAGTCAGAATCAGGATTCAAATATTCAGTTCCGTAGACATACTCTTGTCCATTGGTGAGGCCATCTAGATCGGCATCAGCCTGCCGGTCATATGGGCTTGTAGGGTTAAAGCCGGAATCTCGCTCCCATCCATCGGGAAGCAGATCGAAATCCGAATCTGGATTGTTCGGATCTGTAAAAACGATCTCTGTGATCGTATATTCAGACTCAAAGAACTCCTCCCAGGATTCCCCGGTGGAATCATCAAAGAGCCAATCGCTGTAATTTTCCGTATAAGTTACCAATACTTCGAATCCGTTCGTTTCTTCCTCATCGGTGAGGCCGTCATTGTCGCTATCGAGAGCTACGTCAGGCCCGCCTCCTGATGGATCAGTGGTGTCGTCGTATCCGTAGTCGTAGGAGGTGTCGTAGGTTTGGCTGTCATCGCTACCGTAGTCGTCGCCTGCGGGATCATAGTAGTCGTAGTAGCCTGTGGAATCTTCTCCATTGTCGAAGCCGCCGGTGTCATCG
>JAOFXR010000065.1 GCA_028047635.1 Verrucomicrobiales bacterium | reverse complement strand
GCTCGCTGAAGTTGAGAAAGTCGTCGGCGGTGGCGGTGCCCGCGTCGTTCGCTAGAGATGCTAGATCACAAGCTCAATCAATTCAGGGCGGGCCAGCCTGCCCTGACTGCTTCGCGGCTCTACATGCAGGCACTCTCGCCTGCATTTGCAGAAACCGGAATGGCGCTCTCCCCTGAAAACTAGAGCGATCACGCTTTCTTCGCATCCTTGCGATCCGGATACTGATCAGGCTTCAGTTCGGAGAGAATGTTGTAAACGCCTTCTTTTTCGACCTCAACAAGGCTTGAATTCTCCTTCAGCATCTTCTCAAGAATCTCCACGAGGCGGGGATGGCGTTCGCCATTAGCAACGAGGGAATGGTGGGCAAAATCCGGCAATTCCTTATAATGAGGGACATATCCCTCGGGGATGTCAACGCCGTCAGGCCTGTCGGGAGCCTCTTTGAACCGGAAGCACAGCACGATTCGCCGGATCGCGTGTTCCGATCCCGTGGCGTAGAAAAATCCCCAGAGCATGTCAGCGGTCGCTTCTTTATCGAGAGGCAACTCCAGAATCTTCTTCGTTTCCTGTTTTTCCTCCGTATATCGAGTCCCGAACTCTTTTAGCATGATCTCATCTGCTTCTTTCGTTCGGGAAAACAACATCGCGGTGCGAAAAACCTGCTGCTGCGCCGGCGTAAGTCCGGATAACTCCTGATACCAGCCTGCCAACTTATCCTTATTCTGGCGAATCAACTGGCTCGTGAAAGCGATCAAAGCTGGTTTGGCACGATCAAGCTCAAGGACGCCTTCAGCGGCCCAATTTTTCATCTGCTGGACAAACTCCTCCGGCGCCGGAGATTCGTAATAAGACTCCAGCCAATCTTTTTCCGCCGTATCCTGAGCGCTTGCCCCAAGCGAAGCCAGGCCAAGAAAAACCCCGAGAAAGATCACTTTGTAGTTCTTAAATGTCATATTTGAAAGGAAACCATAGAAATAGACCATAAATCCAGTATTATTGTTCAAATTCCACTTGTAAAATTATCTACACGGATACATTGATCGCCCTATGGCAAAGACGAGTTGGATAGCACGAAATAATCGGAAGAAGCGCACTGTTGAAAAGTATGCGAAGCTCCGTCAGAAATTGAAAGACGAGAAGGACTACGAAGGTCTTACTCTTCTTCCACGTGATGCCAGCCCTACACGAGTCGTAAATCGCTGCGAAGTAACCGGCCGTCGTCGTGGATACCTTCGCCGTTTCAAAATGTCTCGTATCACATTCCGCGAATTGGCGTCACACGGCATGATTCCCGGTATTACCAAATCAAGTTGGTAGGTTTTAATCTATCTCCAGCCAAATTCGAAGAACGGAGTCCAACGACTCCGTTTTTTTTATGCCCTCACGAAATACGCAAGAAAGCAGCCATGTTGACGTCTATCGCAGAGAGATGCACCGGAGACTCCGCTGCGCGTTTTACAGACTTAACCAAAAGTGATCCTCCAGTTCCACCCCCGGCAGGCTCCAGCAAAGCGTTTGCATTCCCGTGCAAGTCACGGGATATTGAAGCATGCCTCTCTACGAATACATCTCCTGCGACCCCGATCAGGGCTGCCGAATTTGCAATAAGGGGTTCGAAATTCGCCGTCCGGTGACCCGCCCTCCTATGGAGACGTGCCCACTGTGCAAAAGCCCGGTGAAGAAGTTGATTTCCAAAGGGATATCAACCCCAAAGGCCTCTGCTCCGATGTCCGTTTCGAAAGCAAAAAGCGCTGGATTTACCGTGCTCGAAAAGCGCGACGAGGGCGTTTACGAGAAGCTGTAGCCAGTCTCACTGCTTCTTTTCGGCGGAACCAGTCAAAGGCGCTCCTTTCGGAAGGCTAGTCGATCGCACCCGATCACCGCCGATCTGCGACCTGAATTCACTGAGGAACAGATCCCGCTGTCGCACCCGCTGATTTCGGGATTACGTTCAGCTTATCATACTCAATCTTGATGTCTTCGATCCGGTCAAAGAAAGCCTTCATGGAAGGATCATTTTGAAAATCTTCGAGGAAATTCTGAGTCCGAAACCCCTCCATTATCTCACGGGGAAGCGGTGCACCATTGAAGCGCAACTCCTCGATGTAGAGCGCAGGACGCCCCGCCGCCATAGCGACCGACAGAGTCGCAACACCATTGAAGTAGCGACCTTTGACGGCATCGGCAATAAACGGGACCGGAATGTTAATCTCATCGAGGTCCAAACTGATCGTGCTCGTTAATTTGTTGTCTTGAATGGTGACAATTCCTTTCCCCGCCGCTGGTTTGAACATCGGATGATTAAATATCAGGGCGTTGATATCTGACTCGCTGAGAACAAGAGTCTCAGGTGTCTCGCCGGCCGACATCGCTGCACTAAAAGCATCAAATCGAGTGATCGCATCAGTCACTTCCTCCTGAGGCGTCGTCGGCTCAACAATCTCAACGGGCGCCTCTGATGTGTAAGCAGCGGCAGCATCAACGACTTTATTCTTAATTCCGGTCACGACAAAATATCCGACCACTACACAGATAACGAGACTAACTAAACAGCCAAGGCTACAGCCGAGAGCAATTTTCTTACCGTTGCCGGTTCCGCTCTCACCACCGCTATCAGTGGGTGTGTTAACAGGTATGCTGGGCGTCAGGGGTAGCGGAGTATCGTCGTTCATAATGGAAGAATAAAGCTATCACAAAGCATTGGCGCAGAAAAGGCAGATCAGCCGTTTTGGAGGGTTTTCGGAGAAAAGGAATCAAGAAGCAGCCCGGTTCTCGCGTCGCATTCCCCCCAGTGATCGACCTGCAACTCGAACCGCGCCACAGCAAGAGTCGGAAAATGATCGACGCAGGCGGCATTGGAAATAAGATCGGTCGCATCGTGCATGCCGGGATTGTGTCCGAACACGAGAAGCGTCTCGACCGACTCGTCGCACTGCTGCACGACATTGATAATCGTCCGTGGTGAGGCCAGATAAAGAGCTTCGTTAGTGATGATCTGCGACACCGAGAACTCAAGCCCTTCTGCGACCAGTTTTGCCGTGGATTCCGCGCGAACCGCCGTGCTCGTCATGACCGCGCCCGGTATAACGCCACGTTGTTTCAAGGCAGCCGCTATTCTCGGAGCATCGTGTTCGCCCCGGCTGTTCAGGGTCCGGTCGTGATCGTTGAGCCCGGGAAGATCCCAAGCCGATTTCCCATGGCGAATAAGGAGGAGCTGCTTCATAGAATGAATTCTCATCGCATCCCCTGCCCTTGTCCACGCCAATTCAGTGGCTTGACACTTCGTGACCTTTTCCCGAATCTTAGCCAAACTAAAATCCCATTCCCATGCACTCCCGCCGACTTTCGTTACTTGCCTTTGCCGTCGTTTTCTCCACTGCTACCGCAGCACTGGCAGACAACTGGCCAAACTGGAGAGGGGCCCGTTTTGATGGTTCCGCCGGAGGCACCGGCTACCCTGCAGAGTTCTCGATCGACAAGGGAGTAAACTGGAAAACGCAACTTCCCGGAGAGGGCGCCTCCACCCCGATTGTTTGGGGAAATGCTATTTTCCTGACTTCAGTGGATGAAGAGAAGGATGCCGTCGTTGGGATTTGTATCGATGGCCGTTCAGGAAAGATCATGTGGTCCGAGCCTCTCGGTGAGGGCATTCGCATCGACGAGCGAAGCACCTATGCCGGCGCTTCAGCGGTTACCGATGGAGAGACCGTCTTCTTCTTCAGTGGGAACGGAGATCTTGCCGCTTTTGATTTCAACGGTAACCAAAAGTGGCATCGCAACATTGAAACAGACTACGGCGACTTTGCCTTTCAGTGGACTTTTTCCAGTTCGCCACAGTTGTGGAACGGCCTCCTCTATCTTCAGGTTCTCCAGAGGGATTTCCCTGTCAACGGTCGTGGCAATACCGACGGTCCGATTAAGTCTTTTCTCCTCGCGATGGATCCGCAGACAGGCAAGACAAAGTGGCAACACATTCGCCCTGCTGAGGCCGTCAAAGAATCCCTCGAGGCATTTTCCACTCCCATCCCCATGATGCATGATGGAGTCGAATCACTCGTCATTGCCGGAGGCGACTGCCTCACCGGTCACGATCCAGCCACGGGAAATGAGATCTGGAGATGGGGTACTTACAATCGTGAGCGGATCAGTCATTGGCGTCTCGTCCCCTCGCCCGTACACGGCGCTGGAACAATTCTCGTTTGCGCACCGAAGGGTGATCCCATTTACGCGATCGAAGCAGGTGGTAAAGGGAAACTTTTGGATACAGCGAAGCGCTGGGTCAGTGACGGAAAAGAGGTCACAGCGGATGTGCCGACACCACTTTACTACAGCGGATACTTCTACGTGCTGAACGGTCGCAACAAATACTTGAGCTGTGTCCACCCCACCACCGGGAACGTCCTCTGGAGCAGACGAATCGACGCGAAGATGAAGCTGGAGTCATCGCCCACCGGTGTGGATGATAAAATCTATTTCATGAGCCATCTCGGCGAAGTGTTCGTTTATAGCGCCGGCCCCGAAGGTGGTGAGCTCCTCAACCAAACGACTTTCGCTTCTACCCAGAGCGTCAACATCCGCGCCTCTATCGTTCCAACGAACGGCACGCTGTTGATCAGAACCGACGATCAACTTTTCCAAGTGGGAAATTGAAGTGAGACGACCTAACAGAGTTAGGTTAATGACTCAACAGGGTTAGGCCAAAACGCAGTCAGTCCGACAGCGCTGAGATTGCCTTGTCCCTCATCCTGCGCATCGACCATTCGTCGGTATACTCTTCGAGCTTATTCATTTCGACCCAGGCGAGGTCGTGAGATTCTTCGGAGACGATGTAATTGTCGTCCGCCGAATTCTGAATGAGGAAACGCACGTCGTAATGAAAGTGCGCTGGGTCCTCTTTTCTCGCAGGAATTCCGTGAATATCGAGATCGAAGATCTCCACGGAGACCGGCTCAAAGGAGGTCAATCCGGTTTCTTCTTGGACCTCAGTCAGAGCGACTTTCATCACATCCGTCTCGCCGTCCGCGTGCCCACCGGGCTGCAGCCAGAGGTTTAGCTTTCGGTGATGAGTCATTAGGGTGCGAGTTCCGGACTTATCCACAATCCAGGCCGAGGCAGTGATGTGCCCTTTTTGCAAAGAGCGCTCGAAACAGTCCGAATTGCGTTTTACAAAATCTTCAAACCGCATAGCGGCATCCGCTTCTGCGGGATAGCGGAGACGGTAGGTTTTAAGGAGTGTGAGGAGAGGCTCGCGATGCATGGATAAAATCGATTAGGCAAAAACCGTCTGAGCAATGCTGAAGTAGATAATACAACCACTGACATCGACGAGCGTTGTAATCGCCGGCGAAGCGACCACCGCCGGGTCGAGTCTAGCGAGCCTCGCGCCCACCGGCAACATCGCCCCCAGAAGCGTTGAAGTGAAAACCTGAGCGACCAGTGAAAAGCCTACGACAAGCCCCACTGAAAGCGTGCTGAGGGTCTCGGGAATCAGGCGGGAAGGAAGCAAAAACTGAATCTGAAAAACCACGCACAGCGCCAAGAGAGAGCCCATAATGATTCCAACACGGGCTTCTTTCCAAATAACTCGCCCAAACTCCTGGGTATCAAATTCACCGAGCGCCATCGCGCGAATCACCATCGTAGCGGCTTGCCCACC
This sequence comes from Verrucomicrobiales bacterium, assembly GCA_028047635.1. Lineage (GTDB taxonomy): Bacteria > Verrucomicrobiota > Verrucomicrobiia > Verrucomicrobiales > DEV007 > Arctic95D-9. The sequence goes on along the minus strand of JAOFXR010000065.1, from coordinate 5,563 downwards.
GGTATTTCCGCCTGCGGCAACCACCATGGGAAGATAGATCGCAAGCACGAAGTAGGTGGTTAAAACCTCCTCATAGGCGTGCATGACCCAACCTGAAATCAGAGCGAGAAAAGCGAGCGCTAAGACCCAGCCAAAGCGGCGCTTAAAATGAGTAATTACGGAAGTCTGTAGATAAGCTTGCTCACCGTGGTCTCCTCCGATACCTGAGATTTTCTCCATGTCCTCGGTATTCTCCTGCTCAAGAATCTCGAGGGCATCATCGTGAGTAATCACGCCGAGGAGACGGTTTTCGTTATCCACAACAGGAAGTGCCATGAGGTCATACCGGGCGATCATCTGGGCGGCTTCCTCCTGGTCCTCCATTGCCTCGATCGTCATTACATCATCGCTCATCAGCTCGGTCACCGGTGTGTCCCAGGTGCTAAAAGCGAGGTCACGCAATCGAACAATCCCTTGAATTCGGCGATCGCTATCGAGGACAAAGATCCGGCTTAAAATTTCCGCTTCATCCCTGAGAACCTCCAGCTCATCCAGTGCGCCTTTTACGGTTCGCCCTTCACTGATCGTGGCCATTGCCATCGTCATACGCCCCCCCGCCGTTTCCTCGGGGAATCGCATGAGGTCTTCTGAAACGAGTCGCTTATCCTCTGCCAATAGCTCGATAAACTGCGGCCGGTCCTCTTCCTCCATCTCCTGAAGAAGGTCAACGAGTTCATCGTCGGACAGGGAATTAAGAACCTCACGTTGCTCCATTTTCGGAAGCGTCGAGAGACGGCGCTCAACATCCGCCGCATGAAGATAGTCAGCCCATTCTGCGAGCAGATCGGAAGGCAGTTTTGCCAACACCTCTGATCGAACCGCATCATCGAGACGTTCAAAAGCCACCTCGACATCTCCCGGGTGTACGACATCTGCCACCGCCTGAATTCGCTCAGTCGATCCGCTCTGCAAAGCCTCAATAACGAGCTCTACGTTATCGGGCTTTACGATACTGTTCTCATCTTCCATCATCTGCTTCGCAGTCTCGCTGGACGGATCAAAAACGCAAGCGCTCCTGTGCCTTACTGATGGAATTATATCGACACTTTCTGGACCACCGATCACCCTTAGGTTCAACAGAGGAAGACCGCGATGCCGCCGCAGGATAATAGCGCTATCGGTGCTTCAATATGAGCGACTCAAAAAAATAATGACCCGACTACTTCAATCAAAACAATCACTCGGATCGGTCTGCGCACTTTCATTCCTTGCGATCGCTTTGCTTTCGGTTTCTTCTCATGCCGACGAGGCAAAAAAAGGACCGGAGAGATGGAATAGCAGTATCGCCAAATTCGAAAGCCGCGACCAAGAAACTGCTCCCGAGGCCGGCGCACTTCTCTTTGTTGGAAGCTCCAGCATTCGCATGTGGGATCTGAAAACCTCATGGCCCGACACCCCTTCCATAAACAACGGATTCGGTGGCTCAACCCTCGCTGATTCGATTTATCATTTTGACCGCCTTTTCAAACCTTACTCTCCTTCAGCAATTATTCTCTACGCGGGAGACAACGACATCTCAAACGGCCTCACTCATGAAGAGGTGGTCACCGATTTTAAAAGACTCGCCAGCCTCATCAAAGAGCAGTTCCCTGGAACGCCGGTCATCTTCATCGCGATCAAACCGAGCCAAAGCAGAGCTAAATTGTGGCCCACCATGAAAGAGGCTAACGATGCGATTGCAGCCCTTTGCAAAAGTGATCCCAATCTCCAGTTTGCTGACATTGCCCGCCCCATGCTGAAGGAAGCGTCTCCCCCTCCTGAGAACTGGTTTCTCAATGATGGCCTGCACCTCAGCACAATGGGCTATAAGCGTTGGACAGCAGTGATTAATCGACTCCTTGAGAAAGTTCCATCTGTCGAAAAATAGGCCTCTCACCGCGCTAACGAACCGGTTCCCGTTAAATGTTGCCGATTATCACAATTGCTGTAAATTTAACATTTCCGTATTAGTTAATGAACCGACTGCTTACCTGTTTCTTAGCGCTCTCGCTCTTCCCAGGCGCTGCGACGCTCAGCCATGCTGAGTATGTCCCTGTGACAGTGAAGCCGCCTGAGCCTCGTCGCGAGTTTCGCGCCGCCTGGATTGCTACGGTTCATAATATTGACTGGCCCTCGACCTACACGCTGACACCGGCACAGCAACGGGCAGAGATGGTCTCCCTCCTCGACCTCGCCGCCGCTTCGGGCCTGAACGCAGTTGTGCTCCAGGTTCGAACTGAATGCGATGCCCTTTACAAATCGAGTCTCGAACCCTGGTCATTCTTTCTCACGGGAAAAATGGGGTCAGGCCCGTCCGATGGCTATGACCCACTCACCTTTGCGGTTCAGGAAGCGCACCTTCGAGGCATTGAATTGCACGCCTGGTTCAACCCCTTTCGCGCCAGCGCTACAGAGCGGTCCAGCAAGTCTTCCAAGCATATCTCACGAACCCATCCTTCGCTGATGCTGAGATCAGGGTCGATGAAGTGGGGCGATCCTTCTTCCGACTTCGTGAGGAATCGCGCCATTAGTGTGATGGTCGACGTCACGAAACGATATGACGTCGATGGAATTCACATCGATGACTATTTTTACCCTTATCCCAAAACGGTAAAAGGAAAAACCTACGATCAGTTTGATGATTCGAAGGCCTACCGATCCTACCAGTCCAAGGGCGGCAAGCTCAATATCCGCGATTGGAGACGGAGCCACATCAACAGTTTCGTTTCTTCGATGTACTCATCCGTGAAAAAGACAAAATCGTGGGTCGATGTCGGCATCAGTCCTTTCGGGATCTGGCGCCCCGGTTATCCGTCTTCGGTAAAAGCAGGGCTGGACGCCTACGATCACATCTTTGCCGATTCCCGCCTCTGGCTGCAAAAGGGCTGGCTAGACTACTTTTCTCCTCAACTCTACTGGCGCATCAGTCCTTCCGACCAGAGTTTCACGGCATTGAACGAGTGGTGGTCTCAGCAAAACGTGCAGGGCCGCAACCTGTGGCCGGGCATCGCTTCGAGTCGAATCATGAGCTCCGAAGATCGTGGTCGCCCCGCCTCGGAGACAATCAATCAAATTGGTGTAACCCGCAAATACACGCCACCCGCTGGCCCCGGCCATATCCATTGGAGCATCAAAGCACTGAAAGAAGACCGCGGGGGCTTGCGAGCGAAGCTGAAAAGTGTTTACTCGGAGAACGCCATTCCCCCCTCCTCCCCGTGGCTCGGTAGCAACGCCCCCGATCCCGTTTTTGTGGCCCCGATTGAAGAAAATGGTGGGCTCAATCTCCTGTTCAAACCTTCGACCAACGCACGCTGGCGGGTCATCCAGGTCAAGAATGGCAGCAACTGGACGACGATGCGGGCGATCCCCGCTTCTCAGGAAAGTTATGCGATCGCGAAAGCGCCAGATGCAGTTTCTATTCGTCATGTCGGGCCAACCGGTGTTCTTTCTGTTCCGACGGTCCTTCAACGTAAGTAATCCAACGGCCTTCCACCGCTCTTCTTCCACTTTCCATTTTGCTCTCTCTTAAATGATTCGCTCCAATTACTCCTGCTCTCTAATTTTACTAGGCTTAACCACGATGCTGCTGAGCTCGTGTGGTGATAACGAGCTGCAAAGTCGCGTGGACCGCCTCGAAGCCGAACTGAGAGGCTTTCGATCGGACACGCGCGATGAAGTCAGCGAGTTGAAAGGCAGAGTAATCGCCGCCGAAACCACGGTGGGAGTGGGCGGCGAAGGCCTTTCGATCACTGATCGTATTGCAGCACTTGAGGTGGCTGCAGGTCCGACCGGCGGACCTGCCAATAACAATGTGGTTTACCTGCGCCCGAATCTGCAGGGACACGCTCCTGTCGAAACAGATCACGGTGTATTTCTCGTGCGAATGGAGGGCATCGATCTCAACAGCAAGACCGGCACCTATATCGTTCACCTGAATATCGGCAACCCTCACGCCGTTGCGATTCAGCAATTCGTCCTCAAAGGTGATCACGGTGGAGGGACACCGGAATTAACCGAAGACGAGGAGTATTCTCTCACAAATCCCAAAATCAGGGAGTGGCAAAAGACACTCAAACCATTCCAGTTTCGAGTCTCAAAAACACTCGAACCATTCGCGTGGACGCCATTCGATATCGAGCTCACCGCAGACACACGGGACGAATTGGAAATGATCCGTTTTTCGCTTCTCATCGAAAATGCGAGACTCAATCGACGCAGTGCCGACGGCAGCACCACCGATCAGGACTTCTCACACATTCGTGTCGGTTCAAAAGCGGCCTCGGTGCTAAAAACAGAATATGGCGCCTTCCTCGTTGCCGTGAAAAAGACAGAAAAAACAGAAGTAGGCACCCGCGTCCACCTCGAGATCGGCAATCCCTATGGTTTTACGATCAATCAGTGCCGCCTTGTCGGAGACTACGGCCCCGAAATCCCCGCTCGTGAAGACAGTGCCTCCCCGGAAGAATTCGCAAAGAAAATGAAGGAGTGGAGCGCCCAACTTCAACCATTCGAATCGATGATTTCATCACAAGTGGCTAATTTCCGATGGAACCGCACCACTATTCTCGTTCCCTCCACCTCCGGCGAAGTGGGTTTTCTACGCTGCCAACTGAGGGTCGAAGACGTGACTTTGCCTGCAGCAACAGACAAGCCGTAACTGCTTCAAATACAGCTACTTAAATTGTATACAGCCTCGAGAAAACGTAGTCTTGTACGATAGGTATTTCCGTGCAACCACGTCTACCTCCGCTTTGACAAGCTTACTCTTCGAGATTGATATCCACTTTATTTCCCTTGCATGATTCAAACAAGTGTTTGAAACGTATGTTTATCAGAGCAGCTAGAAGCTCTGACCGAACACACGGTTCATGACGGAAACGAACAGCCAGCAAACGGACACCAAAACGCGGATTCTTGACGCTGCTGAGCAGTTGTTCGCAGAGGAGGGCTTTCGAAACGTGTCTTTGCGCCAAATCACTCAGATTGCTCAGGTCAATCTTGCGGCAGTGAATTATCACTTCGGTTCACGCGAATCCCTTGTCGATGAAGTTCTCGCTAGAGTGATCGGGCCGGTTAACGAACAGAGACTCCTGCTGCTTACCCAAGCCGAAGAAAATTCAGAAGATGTCCTCCCGATAGAAAAGGTTCTCGATTGTTTTCACCGCCCCGTCGTAGATCAAATGGGTGGCTCATCTCATCAATCGAGTGTTTACCTTAAACTGGCGGGGCGTTGCTTCGCTGAACCGGATGACAACATTTCATCGAACCTGATTGAACTCTTCCAGGAAGTCATTTCCCGCTTCATGAAGGCCGCGGGACAGGCCCTTCCCCATCTCGATGCGGAAGATGTCTTCTGGCGATTGCATTTCTCAGTGGGAACCATGATTTTCGCTCTCACCCACGAAGACAGAGTGGAAAAGTTTTCCGGCGGCAACGTATCTGCAAGTAGTCCTGAGGACACCCTCAAGCGCTTGATCGATTTCACCGCAAGCGGAATGAAAGCCCCGCCGACGGAAACGCCTGATCAGTCCCGGCCTGGTGGTAA
>JAOFXR010000063.1 GCA_028047635.1 Verrucomicrobiales bacterium | reverse complement strand
CGGGAAGCCTCGGCGGAGGGTATACCGCGGCGGATGTCGCGCAGAATGCAGTTGCTGCTCCTTCTTCGACGGGGAGCATTGAGCTTCCCGGTCAGACGATGGAGAAAACACGGAGTGGATTTTCTTTGCCGAAACCAAGTCTCTCGTTGCCCAAAATTACGAAGTCTTCGGGTGGTGGTGCCGGAATTCCGACGACAACGACGGTGAACAGTTCTGGAAACAGCATTTATGTCGTGACTTCGACAGCCCAATTCATGGTTTATGGAGCTGACACGATGCAGTCCGAGGTACGGGCCTTGCCGGCGGGAACTGTTGTCCAAATGCTGAAGCCGGGAGCGCAGTGGGCATCCGTGGTCGTTCAGGGTGGCGCAGAAGGAGTCATCCAGACGAAAAACCTTCGTCCTGCCGCTGCCAATGAAGTGGGCGGTCAGTTCGCTCCTTCAGGGAACTGATTATTTTTCGATAGTGCGCAGGCCTTCTCCAGTGGCTGCGGTTCGGACACGGCTTGACCCGTGATATAACCCTGTCGAGTCTCGGTTCAAACAGGGTTGAATGGACCTCGATACCCTGTTCAAAACACCCGATTTACCGCCCCGATTCCGTCCTGTGTTTCGCTTGCGCTTCTGAGGCAATGTCGCGTATTTTTCAGGCATGAATAAGGTTCGGATGATTTTCTGTTTTTCGTTGCTCTATTGCTTCTCAGTGTCTGTTCGGGCTGATTCTTGGCCATCCTGGCGAGGTGATATTCTGGGATCGGGTCAAGTTGCCGAATCTGATTTGCCGATTAAATGGGGCGCCGGGAAAAATGTAAAGTGGCGGATCGATTTGCCTGAGGCGGGTAACTCGACCCCGGTCATATTTGAGGGAAAGGTCTTCGTGACTCAGCCGTTGACGGCAGATAAAACGAGAAACCTGATGTGCTTTAGTCAGGCTGATGGTTCGCTACTGTGGCAGAAAGGAATCGTTTACGCCAAAGAGGAGCGCACTCATCGATCGAACGTCTTTTGTTCGGCCTCTCCTGCCGTTTCAGAGAATTTTGCGGTCGTATCGCACGGTTCGGCAGGCGTCGTTGCCTATGATCACGAGGGAGCCGAACTCTGGAAGCGAGACTTCGGAGCGATCGATCATGTGTGGGGGAATTCGACCTCGCCCGTGATCTACCAAGACGTCGTGATTCACTATCATGGTCCTGCAGAGAATGCGGTTCTTTATGGGCTTAATAAAAAGACGGGTGAGACGCTTTGGAAATGGGATGAGCCGGTTTGGAATCCGGGCAAGCGAACGGACGGTTTCGGTGACCGCAATGAAAAGGGAGTGATTGGTTCCTTCAGCACTCCCATCGTCGTGGAAACGGCGGAGCGGGTGGAGCTGATTATGAGCTTCCCACAGGAAATGAAGGCGTTTGACCCTGTCACCGGAGAGGTTTTATGGACTTGTGAGGGCTTGAATCCTCTCGTTTACACGTCGCCGGTTTATGCTGACGGAATTGTTGTCGCAATGGGCGGTTACTACGGGAATTCCATCGGTGTTAAGGCGGGTGGTAGCGGCGATGTGACCGATTCCCATCGGCTCTGGCAGGAAGTGCGTCACAATGGCGGAATCGGAACCGGCGTAGCGAAGGACGGGAAACTTTATTATCAGAATTCCGGCGGGATTGTTTTTTGTGACGACATGAAAACCGGAAAAACGCTCTGGAAAGATCGACTCCCCGGTGCAGGAAAGTCGTGGGGTTCTTTGATAATCGCAGGCGATCATGTTTACACCTTGAGTCAGGCGGGCGACTCGGTCGTTTTTGAGGCTTCGCCGGATGAATTCAAAGTAATTGCTCAGAGTGATCTAGGGGAGCACACCAATTCTTCGATAGTCGCGGCCGACGGGCAGCTTTTTATTCGAACCCATGAAGCGCTTTGGTGCATCGGTAAATGATGATAAAAGGGTTACTCGTCATATCACTTGTCTTAACATTTGGGTGGGGTGTTTGTCAGGGGCAGCCATCAGCCGATGAGGTGAAGGTGGCGCTGCTGAAGTCCTCTGCGTTTTTTCAAGAACAAGTGGCGGTAAATGGTGGCTACGTTTACTACGCGTCCCCTGATTTTTCCCGTCGCCTCGGGGAGGGAACGGCAACTGCTACCGAGGTTTGGGTTCAGGCTCCGGGAACCCCCACGGTGGGAATGGCTTATTTATCGGCCTACGGGGCGACAGGTGATCAACTCCACCTTGCGGGGGCGTTGGCGGCAGGGAAGGCGCTTGTTTATGGGCAGTTGGAATCCGGAGGGTGGCGCAACTCGATTGATTTCGATCCGGCTGGCCCGCGAGTGGATCGCTATCGGAACGGGAAAGGAAAGGGGAAGAATTACTCGACGCTCGACGATGGGATCACACAGGAGGCACTGACTTTTCTAATTCGATTGGATGAAGTGCTTAACTTTGAGAATCAGGAGATTCATGAAGCGGTTGAGTATGCGCTTCCGCGGCTCCTCGCGGCACAATTTACGAACGGCGCTTTTCCTCAGGTGTGGTTGGGACCGGTGAACTCGCCTGACGAGATGCCGGCTTCGTTTCCCGATTACGATTGGAAAACCGAAGGGCGGATCAAAGAATACTGGGATCAGTATACGCTGAATGATGGGCTCGCGGGGACGGTTTCGAAGCTCCTCATGGAAGCGCATCGGGTTTACAAGAAGCCTGAGTATCGGGGTGCTCTCGAAAAGCTGGGGCATTTTCTAATGTTGGCTCAGCTGCCTGCGCCACAACGCGGGTGGGCCCAGCAATACGGTCCGAACATGGTTCCGATTTGGGCACGGGCGTTCGAACCTCCGGGCGTGAGTGGGCGGGAGTCGGAGGATGCGATGAAGACACTGCTTCGCATTGCTCATTACACCGGGGATGAATCCTTTATGGCGGCGGTTGTCTCGGGTGTGAAATATCTCGAGAGTTCGCTTTTGCCGGATGGACGATTGGCTCGGTATTATGAGATGCAGACGAATCGTCCGCTATACATGGAGCGAAAGGCGAAGGTTTATACACCGACTTTTGATGATTCCAATTTGCCGGATCACTACGGTTGGAAAACCGATCCGGAGTTGGATTCGATCAAAGCGGGTTACCGGGCCGCGACAAAAGGAGAGGATCCAGATCGTGTTTTCGATGAGGTGATGACTACAGAGAAAGTTCAAGCCATTCTCGAATCTCTCGACTTCTCAGGGCGTTGGATGAGTCGCTACGAGGGGGAACGTCTCGCGGGGCAGCCCAAGTTTGCCGACGGTGAAGTTTATATAAATAGCGGCGTATTTGCCGGGAATACCGAATATCTGAGCCGGTATTTGAAGGCGTTTGGACGGAATTGAGAAACATTACAATTTCGTCATTTTTGGGCTCACGATCTTGTCATCTTCCTCCAATCTAGTAAGTAACAGATTCTCCTCCTATTGGGAAAGATGCTGTGATATCTTGCCAAAGGTTTAGCAATCGATTATCGAATCATCATGCCAAGAAGAGCAAGCTCAGGAGTCAATGTGGGACAAATCGCCGGAATAGCGGTGGCGATTATCGGATTTTTGGTGATAGCCGCTTTGCTGGTCAAGCTGATTGCCGGAGATCTCATCGGCGGTGGTGGCGGCGATGGTGATAAAAAGCGTGTCTCAGGGAATATTTCAACGCTCAACCTGACGACTTATCGGAACAATGCCAACAGCCTCAGGGGCAATGTGTATCAGGTCGAGGGACGTGTCGAAGAGACCTTGCGCTGGACGGCTGATCGCGGGCGTTTGATCAGTTTCGAGGCTTCGGACGCAATGGATACTATTCCGGTGCCGGTTCTTGTGCCGGAAGAATTTAGTAACGTGAACATCGAACGTGGCACTGAGATGCTCATGGTGGTGCGCGTGGATCGAGATGGAACCCTCGTTGCTGAATCCGTGGAATAGCCAAACCTAACTCTCAAAACGATGAAAACACTGACTCAAATTTTCCTCCCCATGGTCGTGGCGATGCTTTCGGGCAATCTGTCGAACGCACAGGTTTATACGCCGCCTGCGGGTGGCGGCGGCGGAGGGAGCACGGCTCCTCAGTCGAACAATACAACGATCGTCAATAAGAGCGCTCCACAGGGAAATCAGCAGATGGTAGGCAACGACATGCCTTACTTCGATCCCACGACGGATGTTTTTGCTTTCGACGGGAAGAGTTTTAACGTGAATGACAACCGGATTTTTCGGGCACGTTTTGAGAAATATCTAAATGCTCAGGCGGCTTCCTCCGATCAGGATGTGGCCTACCGTGAATCGATTCGTGATATTCTCGATTCGCTTTCTCCTCATAATCGAGAAGCCCAGAAATTTCCCAGAGCCGTTGCGATGCTGCAACGCGCGGCTGCGTTTCCTCAGGATGCTCGCCTTTGCGAGTCGCTCGCCAATGCTGTCTATCGTGTTTATTTGGCACAGCGATCAGTGGGGCAATTGAAGGAGTTGAACTCTCAACTTGAGCAACAGCGTCGCCGTCTCGATTGGAATTTTGATACCTGGGGCAAAGGGCAGGCCGGGAACAGAGAGCGAAAGTTAAGTGATGACCCCGATGGGGAAAATGAAGCGGTTCAAGATCCGGCCAACGCGGGGCACATTCAGCGTTACGTTCAGCGAATTGCAGAAGTGGAGGCTACCAGAGTGGCAAACAAAGCAAAGATGGAGCTTTCCGAAGTGGAGGCAAAATTAGAGTTTCAGGCTCTCATCGTGCAATTTTTCATGCAGCGTCGCTTTGAGCATGTTGTCATGGGGGCGCGGTTTTACACCGAGTTTTTTAAGGACGGGGCGGGGCGACTTGACTTTGAAGAGGGTTCCGAAGTGGAGCAGTCTTTTAGCAAGACAATTGGTTTTAATCCCACCATCACCACTCTCGACGCTTTTGCGAATGAGGCGATTCGCGATACGAATCAGTCGGTGGAGTCTTTCGGTTTCCTTCTCGACTCGAAAGAGGTCGACGGGGCGATGCGCCAGTTGCAGCAAGCTTTTGTGACAGGGGAGCATTTGCCTGCTGTGCAGAGTATCCCGCGGGAAAGAAAGCGCGAAGTACTCAGCTACGCTCAAAATGCGTTTCAGTTGATCAATGCGATTGAGGTGAAGGACTACACCTTGGCCGAGGAACTGGTCAATGAGATGAAAATGCAGGCGGGTGACTTTGACTACTCCAAGCCCACGGCTGCGATCGGGACTGCCCGGCTAAGCAGTAATATGAGAATCCGCTCTGCCAAAAATGCAGCGCTCAAGGGAGATGAGGAAAAGTATGAGGAAAATATTCAAGCGGCTGCTATGATCTGGCCGACAAACCCAATGTTGGCGGAACAGTTCGATCTCATTGCTGATTCGGCTGATGTTCAGCAGCAGGCTAAGCTGGAGTTCGATCGCCTTCTGGGGACGCGAAGCTATCGTCAGATTTTTGACAACAAAGCAAGGTTCATTGCTGCTACGGTGGATGATTCAGAGCGTCAGCAGGCCCTCAACCAGATTGTCGGCAATATTCAGGAGATCGAAACGGTTCTCAAGCAGGCCGAGACGCTGAAGAAAGCGGGCAATGATTTTGCTGCGTGGGAGATTGTGGAACAAACCTTTCAGAAGTTTCCAGATGATGTTGATTTGAGTGCGAAGCGGTCAGATCTGGCGACTGATGTCGCCACTTTCGTCAAAGCGCTCAAGAATGCAGAAAACCAGGAAGCACGGGATCAACACGGTTCCAGCCTGGCTTGGTTTTTAACCGCTCGCCAAATCTATCCTCAGAGCGAGTTTGCCGGAGATGGGATCCAGCGCTTGATCGATCATATTCTTCCCGAAGAAGGCGGTGGCATTGGATCAGACAGCGGAGCAACCACCACGTCTTCTTTGTGATTTTTTAAGCGGACGATCGTCTTGCCAAGTGTAAGCTCGCCCGGATTCTGAGCACAGCCCTGATGGAGCTTATTGGGTGATTCGTTACGCCCTTCTTTACCGTTAACCCTTTGATGGGCCGGCATCGGTCTCAAATCTCTTCTGAATTGCACTGGTTCCAGCTTCTCTTTCTTTATTGAGATTGAGAGGTAGCGTTTTTACGGCGGAAAAATTAGGGTGTTTTTTAACTAAGAAATTGACTGGGCGTTGAAAGGGCGGATTCTTTGGTTTACACTCTTTGACTCCACTTTTATGAAAATTAATCTACTCGGGGTAGTATTTATCACCACACTTAGCGCTTTGGCGCTGAGTTCTTGTTCTGTCGACCAGGAAGCTGCTCTTTTCTCGCGCCCTGCTGCAGCGGGAAGTTCTGAAAAATCTAAAAAGGCTTCTGTAAAGACAGGGGAAAAGTCCGATTGGGCTACACGGATTGAGGAAGCAAAGCAAAAGCGCGAAGAAGCGAAGGCGATTGCTGACAAAGAAAAAGCAGCCAAGCTTGCGGCAAAGAAAAAGGAGGATGCTCTCGAGGCTCGCAAACTGGCAGCAGCTAAGTCAAAAGAGGAAGCCGAGAAACGCGCCGAAGAGGCGAGCCGGAAGGCTCTTGCAGACAAGAAACTTAAAGATAAAGCGGCCGCCGATGCAGCTCGTAAGCAGGCTCTTGCAGACGCCAAGGAGAAAAAGGAAAGAGATCGTGCCGATAAAATTGCGGCAAAGCGCAAGGTTGAGCTGGATCGCGATAATCGCCAGGCGAACGAGGTGGCAGCCGTTTCGAATCGGAGAACCGGTGGTGGTTTCTTTTCACGCCTTTCATTGGGAACGCCTTCGCGATATAAAAGCGAAGGTCACCACATCCATGTGAATCAGGGATTGCTGTCTTCTCTGAATGCTTCCAATGCCAAAGTTGAGATCGATATCAGTGAGCAGCGGGCGAGAATTTACAAGTCAACGGGTGGCTACGATCACCTCGTCATTGAGACACAGGTTTCAACCGGCAAGTCCGGGTATAGCACGTCTACGGGAACCTTTCGAATTAAAGAAAAGCTCGTCGCTAAGCGTTCGACGCTTTATGGCAGCTGGGTCAATTCCGGCGGTTCAACCGTTAGCAGTTCCGGAGACAGTCGCAGCCGACCAAGCGGTGGCGCTCGTTTTATTGGAGCAGAGATGCCTTATTGGATAAGAATCAATGGGGGTATCGGGATGCACATCGGGTATGTGCCTGATTACCCTGCCAGCCATGGTTGCATCCGTGTTCCTCCGCCAATCCAGCCCCTCATCTTCTCGAAGGTGGGAGTCGGAACATCGGTAACGATAAAACACTAAGACGCTAGTTGGCTAACGTCTCCGGGCGTGGACTAAGAAAAAATGCGGCTTCCGATGATCGGTGCCGCTTTTTTGTGCAGTATTGCCTTTTAGCCCTTAAACTTAGAAATGAACGACTCAGCTTCCCTTCCTCAACGAATCCTCAAGCTCGGCGTGAATATTGATCATGTCGCCACGTTGCGGCAGGCGCGGTATTCCTCAATGCCCGGCTCTCACAATGAGGAGCCCTCGGTTTTAGCAGCCGCGCATGAGGTCGAAGCGGCGGGGGCTGATTCGATCACGGTCCATTTGCGAGCGGATCGACGTCATATTCAGGACAGAGATGTGTTCGAACTCAAAAAAGGAATTCACACGAAGTTGAATCTTGAGATGGGGAATACGCCTGAGATTTTAAAGGTGGCTCTCGAAGTAAAACCTGATTTCGTCTGCCTTGTGCCTGAGAATCGAGAAGAAGTAACGACCGAAGGTGGGCTTGATGTGGCGAATGCAGAGTCTTCTCTCGCACAGACGGTGAAGACGCTTCAGGCGCAGGGCACTATGGTGAGCCTTTTTATTGACCCGGAGTTGAACCAGGTTGAAGCGGCTGCCGCGATAGGCGCCGATATGATTGAGCTCCACACAGGCGCTTTTGCCAATGCTTCGGCGCCGGGAGGTGACGCAGAATTGGAGTTATTGAAATCGGCAGCGCTTCTTGGTCATAGCAGAGGGCTTCAAATCAACGCGGGGCACGGGATCACCTTAAGCAATCTTCCCCGGCTCATGGAGATTCCGCATCTCGCTGAGTTGAACATCGGGCATCACCTCATTGCGAGGTCTGTTTTTGTGGGATTGTCACGCACGGTGAGGGATATGGCGATCATGATGGCTGCTTATCCGTTTCACCGTCACGATACGTGAACTCTTTTGTTGAGTGCTCCGTTTTGTGGGCATTTTTTAAACGACGGAGCTTGCCCGCAGCGTCGTTTGCTTCATACTTTGCTCTGATAATTTGAGAGCTTCATTCGACAGATACGAACGTTTGGCAAAAGGTCTCTGGGGGCATTCCAGTCTCTGGAGAGGTGGCGATCACCTTGTCTATGTCAACGGCAGGGGGATTCTCATTCCGCTGAGTGAGGAGTACAAGCGATACAAGTATTCCGAGATTCAGGCACTGTCGATTGCGAGAACCTCCCGGCTGGGGAAGGGATTCCTTCATGGCGCAGGATTCGTTTTTTTCTCCGCAATCATCGCCTTGATTCTCGTTTTGATTGACGACTACAACACGGGATTGGCTCTGGTAATCTCAGGACTGGTTGTTGGTGCGCTTGTTTCGATTGCTCTCCTGTTGAGGCATTTGATATTAGGGCCGACTTGTGTCTGTGAGATCAGAACGTCGATTTCAAAAGAAAGGCTGAAGCCTTTGAATCGTTATCACCGCGCGAAAGAGATCGTGGCGCAGCTCGACGAACACATCCGCGAGAGCCAAAAAACGCTCAACGAGTCGGGAGCAGGGCCGGGAACGGAATCGGTAATTGCTGCGCCTCCCTCGACAAAAGGTGATTTTTTTCAAATCGGAAAGCTTACGATTCCGACTTTCGTTGGATTTTCGGTATTTGGTTTGGTTGCCCTCGCCGCGTTGCATTTGGAAAGCGTGGTGACGACCGGGGTTCTTCTATTCCTGATTTTAGTGGTGAGTTTGTTGCTTACTTTTTCTCTGATTGGTTCGGTAAGAAAACCAACGCCTGAGCCGGTTCGGATTGGGTTGTGGAGTCTTCTTGGATTGTTGTTTCTGTTTTTAGGGGCAGGGGCGATTTACTTCCTGATCGTGGCAACTCAAAACCCTGCGTATACCCTCGGCATCATGGGCCCCCTCGAGGCCTACACTGCGGTAGCTTCAGAAGGTGGTATGCTCGGTTACGGTGTTTTTCTGGGACTCGGGTTAGGATTTTTGGTGGCTTCGATGGTTGGGATATTTAAAACGATGAAATGGTCTCGACAGATCGAGCGTTCTGAAGAATTGGTGAGAGCTGCCGACACGGAGAGTATAGCGGGCGCTGAGGATGAGTAAGGGACTCTCGAAAATGATCTGCGCGCTTCACCCCGGAAGGCCGGCTGCGGCGCGATGTCCGCAGTGCGCTGATTTCTACTGCCCTGAATGTATCACCGAGCATGAGGGAAAGATGATTTGTGCTTCATGCCTAAGCGGTGAGGCGGTCGTAGCGAAAACGGCGAAAGAGAGGAAGCATTTTCCTTTCTGGGCCGTAATTCAACTGGCAGCGGCACTTATTCTGTGTTGGTTGGCATTCTATTACGTTTCCGGATTTCTCAGCGATTTACCGGATGAATTTCACGACGGGACCATCTGGGAGTAATCGCGATGAGAAAGTCGAGTCGTAGAAAACGTCGTTCTGAGAACGAGACCGGAGCTGTCCAGATTCTTGAGGAGGCATTTCACCTCCTTCGTTCCATTGATCTGAACCTTTATTGGCGCTTTTACTTGGGAACGATTCCTTTTGTGATCGGTCTGCTCTATTTTGCGGCGGATATGAGTCGCAGTGGCATGGCGAGAGAGGATGCGGCTTTCGTGGCCGGGATTATGGCTCTCCTTTACGTCTGGATGAGGGTGTGTCAGGCCCGGTTCTGTGATGGGTTATGGAATTTCCTGAGTCCCAAAACAGATGGAGAGATCAGGAAGCGAATCTGTTTTCGTGGTGTGGCGGCTCTCTTGCTTTTGCACTCAATTCAAGGCCCGTTGCTCGTCATTGGATTGATTACAGTGATCCCCCTGGGATGGGTCATTGCTGCGCGCGAAAATTTAAGTGTTCTCGCTTTTCGGAATGAACGTTCCGAAGGGGGGCTTCGAAAACTCTGGGCGGAGAGTCTTCGCCTTTCCGGATATCAATGGGCACAAAACCATGGTGTTCTCATTGTTCTGGGAATCTTTACTTTGTTTACCTGGGTGAACGTGATCGGGACAGCGATTCTGGTTCCGACTTTTGCCAAAGCGATTTTTGGAATTGATAGCGTTTTTACGATCAGCCCGATTGCGGCGGTTTTAAATTCCACCTTTTTTCTGGGATCACTTCTCTTAACTTACCTCGTGGTGGCCCCGTTGATGAAGGCTGCCTACACAATCAGATGCTTTCAAGCGAGGTCTCGCAGCACAGGAGAGGACTTGCTCAGCAGACTCGCTGAGTCCCGGAGTCTTCGTCGCCGTGAATTGAGCGGTGCTTTGTTGAGCCTCCTGTTGGCAATGGTCTTTGTCCTAAGTCCCGGATCCGTTTTTGCGGAAGAACCGGTTGAGCAGCAATCATCTGAACTTGGCGAAGCCATTGCCACCACCCTGGAGCAAAAAAAATACCAGTGGCAGCTTCCCCGCCGTGAAGCGCTGGAAGAAAATCGAAGCGCTGAGCAGTCGTGGCTGGCAAGTCGACTTCAGGAGATCGCGGAATCAACACGAGAACTGGTAGCAGCGCTGGGGAAGCTTCTGGAGGACTGGATTGAGAAGCTGCTGGGTGATCAGTCAAAATCGGGAAAGATCAGTACCTTCTCATCTGCCTTCAGCAAACCGATCACTTTCTTCAGAATGGAAAGTTCCGGCTTGTCTTGATTCACCGGTATAGCATTGACCCGGTTGAATATAAAATTGGAAATCGGATGATCAAAAAGAGTCTTCCGGGCAAAATAGTAAATGGGCTGTTTGTAAGCCCCTCCGATAAACGGAGGATCAATGAAACTCACATGATTACTCGCAATAATCATCCCACCCTCAACCTGCTCAAGAGCCTCACGATTCTGGACCCGATAGGAACCCACTATCTTTGCAAATATTCTAGAGAGCGTATGCGCGGCCCAATACCAAAAACTCATGCTTTCTTAATTCAGGTTAATTTTCTTTCTTGAACGATGCCTCTTCCTCGCGTTTCCCGGCGGTTTTGTCAACGCCCTGCCCACAGCGCCGCGTAAGCAGTTCACTTACTTTCTGGTAGGCAAGGACGGTCGAAGCAGGCTTTGCCTCACTTTCGCGAATCACTGATTCTACCTGAGAAGCGACCTCATCGGAAAG
>JAOFXR010000064.1 GCA_028047635.1 Verrucomicrobiales bacterium | reverse complement strand
GGATGAGCTATACCAACCAGACCACCCACGATTTCATCCTCGGGAACCTCGACAAGTCTCCGATGTATTCCGGCAAGATCGAAGGAGTAGGTCCGCGCTATTGCCCTTCAATTGAAGATAAAGTCGTTCGCTTCGCCGAGAAGGACCGCCACCAAATCTTCCTTGAACCGGAAGGAAGGCATTCACACGAATACTACGTGAACGGAGTTTCAACCTCCCTTCCGTTTGAGGTACAATATGATTTCATCCGCTCCATCCCCGGACTTGAGAACGTCGACATCATTCGTCCAGGATATGCCGTCGAATACGATTACTGCATTCCCACCCAACTTTACCCCACCCTCGAAACCAAAAAGGTCGAAGGACTCTACTTCGCCGGTCAGATTAACGGAACTTCCGGCTATGAAGAAGCCGCGGGCCAAGGACTCGTCGCAGGCGCTAACGCCGCACTCAAAGTCGCCGGTAAAGAACCCTTAATCCTCGGACGCGACGAATCCTATATCGGTGTCATGATCGATGATCTCGTCACCAAAGGGGTGGACGAACCTTACCGCATGTTTACAAGCCGCGCAGAACACAGACTCCTCCTGCGCCATGACAATGCCGACATGCGTCTCTCCGAAACAGCGAACAACGCCGGCTTAATCGATAAAACCTTTCGTAACGAATCACTCAAAAAGCAGGGGACCATCGACGAGCTCCGAAAGATCCTCGAAACCACTCATACCGAAAAGGGATCCCTCGCGAAATGGCTTCGCAGACCTGAGTCTACCTGGACCCAATTTGACCAGGAGCTGTGCGGTCAGTATTCACCCGCCATCTGGGAACAGGTCGAAATCGATGTGAAATACGAAGGCTACATCACCCGGCAAACAGAAACCGTAGCCAAAGCAAAGCGACTGGAAGATAAACGTATTCCTGAAAACATGGACTACACGGCGATCACCGGATTGAAGCGCGAAGCCCAAACCAAATTCGAATCGGTCCGTCCGGTGACCCTAGGCCAGGCAACTCGAATCAGCGGGATAACTCCGGCAGATATCTCCTTGCTCTCCGTCTGGATCGAACGCAGCCACCGAACGAAAGAATAAAGGTGCCAAGGGGCTTTCTTTTCAAAATTCGAAAGAGCAATCTTTCTCATTCGGGATACCTTCAGAGCCTTCGACTGCGAACGCCCCCTCACTCCCGCCATCAATCAGCCTTTCATCGGAAATGAATCTCACTTCATTCAAAGTTTCACTCCTCGTATTAACGAGCCTCTTTCTTCAGACCTCCTGCTCGAAGGAATCCGAACCAAACATCGTCGAATCAAAACCCGAAGAAACCAAACCCACCCCTTCACTCACAAACTTCACGGTCGACTTTCCGACGACAAGAGCCTTCATGCCGGCAAGCTGGATCAATGAACCCATCTCCGCAGAAATCGAGCCTCTCGACGATTCTTTAAAGGAAGAAGCGAAAACCATCATCCTCAATGCACTGAGGAAATACCCTCCCTCCATTCAGCAACAGTTTCTTTCCGGCGTCAGTCTTGTTGGGGCACTGCGATTCTACGACGTAAGTTATGGGGGCACCTACATGGCCAATGGTAAGCGCATTATTCTTGTCTACCGAAAGAACTTTAACAAAGTGGGGTTCGAACAGCGGTTTCATCACGAGTTCTCCTCCATCCTACTTAAGAAAAACAAAGACCTCTTCGAATCCTCGCGGTGGGAGACAGGAAATGCGCCCGGCTTCGAATACCGCGCCAAAGGTGTCATTGAAGAACAAACAGGAGATCGATCCGAAGCGACTCGCGTTCTTGCCGAGGAGCAGAAAAAAACCGGAGGATCAGGAAGCGGACTCCTCGACCTGAATACTGATCTGATGGAACAGGGATTTCTCACCCTCTATAACCGCGTCTCAATCGAACAGGATCTCAACGAAACCGCAGCACATCTATTTACCAATCCGAGCCTGTGGACCTATGCAGCGGCCTATCCCCGGATTGATCACAAAGTCGATGTATTGATCGATTTCTACCGCACTCTCGATCCGACTTTCGATCGTCTATATTTCAGGACTCTCAACAAAAGACCCGAACCCGCAACCACCACTTCAGAACCTGCCGAATGAATCGTATTTCACGCATCCTCGTCGAACTCGCTCTGGAGGAAGATCTCTCCTCCCTTGGCGACCTCACCAGCTCCAACTTTGTCGACGCAGCTCACCGGTCGATCGGGCGAATCGTGAGTCGTGAAGACGCCATCATCTCAGGTCACGAAGTCGCCGCCTTCGTCTGCGCCGCGATCGACCCAGAACTGGAATACGAAGTGATCATTCACGATGGATCCGGAGCGGGGGAGGGCGACCTCGTTTCCGAAATTCGCGGCCTCACCCGATCCGTCCTCACCGCAGAACGAACCGTTCTCAACTTCATGCAGCGTCTTTCCGGTATTGCAACCTTGGCACACCTTTACGCCGAACAGATCACCCACACCGAAGCGATTCTTCTCGATACCCGAAAGACGACACCCGGCTGGAGATCACTTGAGAAGCAGGCAGTCGTTCACGGCGGCGGAACCAACCACCGAATGGGTCTCTACGATGCGATCATGGTGAAGGACAATCATCTCGTCGCTAATCCGAGCCCGATCGACCTGGGCGAAAGAGTTTACGAAATCAAAGCGAAATCTCCCGATTTGAAAATTGAAATCGAAGTCGATCGGCTCGATCAACTCGAAGCATTTCTCAAAATCCCGGGCATTGATGTGGTCTTGTTAGACAACATGAGCAATGAGGAACTCGCTTCCGCTGTCGCCATGAGAACTGAAGCGAATTCACCCCTCAAACTCGAAGCAAGCGGCGGGGTAAATCTATCGACCGTCGAAGGTATTGCTGAGACCGACGTGGACTTCATCTCGGTGGGAGCACTGACGCACTCGGTTCGTTCAATCGATCTCGGACTCGACCTCATCTCGGCCTGATGGGACGACGCGAAGTAACCGCACTGCTGCCAAACGTGGGAATCGGTAGCGTTCACTTCGGCGACTCGAACGCGCGAGCAACCGATTATTTTGGTGATGGCATCGCTCTCGAAAACTTCTTCAAAAATGGTCGCTCCTCACTACATTTCGAAGAGGCGGGTCTGCTTCACTACTTTAACGCTGATGATCAATTAGAGACGATCATTGTTGACGGCGATTCCGACGTTTTCACTTTAATGGGGAAACCACTACGCCATATCTTCGGAGACTCGCCGCCCTATTCTGCAAGAGTTTCCGAGTGGATTACAGGGAACCACTTTCCTATCGAACCGCCACCATTCTCACTTGGCTGCAGCGATTACGGAGTGACCCCATTGAATCTATCGTTTGCACTTCCCGAAGAGGGAACGCCTACCCTTCATTTGACCGTCCCAAAGCAGAAAGAATGCAATGACTAGCCAAATCTACAATGAGGTCATCACTTCCATGTCGGACGCACAAATCAATGCCTTTCCCGAGTCACGGTTTCAACACCTCTCCGAAACGGGCTCAACCAACGACGATCTCCTGCGTCTCATCAAGCAGGAGGAAGCGGAACCATTTCAAACCATTGTAGCCGACTATCAAACTGTTGGCCGTGGCAGAAGGGGAGATAAGTGGGAGTCCTCAACGGGGAAAAATCTCCTGTTCTCAATCGCTCTTCCGCTCGAGATTCCAGCCGAGCATTGGTCTCGAATTCCCCATCTCGTTGGTTACCTCGTTGGTAACGCAATCGAAGCCGTCCTAGGCAACATACAAGTTCAGTCAAAGTGGCCGAATGACCTCCTTATTAATAACCGTAAGATCTGTGGAATTCTCGTCGAAACCACGACCCGGCCATCCCCCTGGGCCGTGGCAGGAGTTGGATTGAATCTCAATATGAAACAGGCAGACTTTCCTGACGAACTGCAGTCCACCGCCACTTCACTCTACGAAATAATCGAATGCGAATCCAGTCGGTGGTTTAACCTCGGTGAAATCATTGCCGGCTTTATCGACGAATATCCAAAGCTCATCTCCGACTTCGACACCATCCTGAATTGGGGGCGCCAACGCGATTTCCTCCTCGGAAAAGAACTCCAGATCAAAACCGCAAAGGGAGAAATAGAAGGCATCGGCGTCGGCCTCGGAGAAGCAGGGGAACTACTCGTCAAAACAAGCGACGACAAGATCATACCGGTGATGAGCGCCGAGCAATTATGCTACTGTTAGAGAATGGTTCTCAAAAGTGATAATCGACAGTTTATTTAGGTTGTCTTAAATAAAAGCGGGATGTATTATCAGCGGCCTACCTGATCCAACCACTCCCCACCTATGGCTGATTTTGTTTTTGCTGACGATTACCAACTCGAAGAAGGTAAAACCCGCGCGTTCTATGAGACTTTTCTCAAAGCACTCGTGCACAAAAATAACAATCTTCTGGGGGTAATTCAGGGATTCTCAAGTCTCGTTCTCTACAATGATGATATCAGTGCCGACGTTCGCGAAAGCACCGACCAAATGCATGAGGCTTCGAAATCGGGTTCTGATTTAAACAAAGTCGTTCTCCAGGCAGGCGGCTGCTCGACCACCTCTCAAGAGATGATCGATCTCTCCAATCTCCTCGTTTTCTGGAAAGGAAAATGCCAGGACATTTGCACGGCCTCGAACGTCTCCCTCCAATTCAACGCCGAAGAAGGGCTTCCCAAAGTACGTGGCGATGCGAGCCAACTCAGCGATATTCTCGTTTGCATGATCAATAACGCCGCCGAGTCAGCCAAGAATTTTCCGAACGGAACCGTAGCTCTTGATCTCTTCCCTCCCGGAAAGGCAAGTCCCGGAAATAACGTTGATCTATTCATTCGCAACACCAGCGCAGACCTTGAAGAATCAGCGATCAAAAATTATTTTGTCCCCTTCGAGTCCTCGAAAGGAAATGACCATTTCGGACTCGGTCTCACGACAGCTGCAGTGATCTGCGGCGACCTCGGAATCCGACTTGGACTCCGCGCCTCAGAAGGCACTATGACCGCCTGGTTGTCCATCCCTGCAGCAGGCTAGTATGACCAAACTCACTCGTTGGGACGTCTCAGCTCTTGAGAATTCCGTAGCGCTTCGATTTCTCTCTCAACGTAATCCGGGAAATCCCAAGCCACTGCGAGGCATGACTGATATTGCCACCGCAACGGCGGAGCGTCTCATCGAATAGGACACGCTCCAGCGACTCCATCGCCTCACTATGGATTCCACGCACCCCATCATTCTCGGCTGAATCAACGAGCATCTGTGACCATCGCTGAAGCGTCAATCCTTCCTCCGACTCGAACTCGCCCGAATCGGTTTCGTGAAGCAATAAATCAATCAAGGCGCGATCGATTTCATACCCACGGGATCTCAAAAGCGCTCGCCGGATAATATTCTGAAGCTGACGCACGTTCCCCGGCAGAGGAGCCGACTCAAGACGCTGGGTGGCCGCTCTCGATATTCCCACTCGCGGCAAGCCCAACTCACTTCCAAGACGCTGTAAAAAATGACCCGCGAGCACCGGGACATCTCCCGCTCGATCGCGAAGGGGAGGTAGTTTTATCGAGGCAACATTGAGTCGATAGAACAAATCCTCTCGAAAGTTTCCCTCATTAATCATTCGCTCAATCGGCTGATGAGTCGCCGCGATAATTCGAACGTCCGTTAGAATTTCTTTGTTTCCGCCGACCCGCTGAAACCGCTTTTCCTGCAGGACACGCAACAACTTAGCCTGAAGGCTGTGATCAAGATCACCGATCTCATCGAGAAACAGAGTCGCTTCATGGGCCTGTTCAAACTTTCCGATTCGGTTCGATGTTGCACCGGTAAAGGCCCCTTTCTCGTGACCAAACAATTCTGACTCCAAAAGATTCTCTGGAATCGCGGCGCAGTTAACCGTGATGAAAGGACGGTGAGCACGATGCCCGTGTTGATAGAGCGCCCTCGCCACCAGCTCCTTACCAGTTCCCGTTTCACCACGAATCAAAACCGTTACCGGCGTCGAGGAAAGACGACCGAGACTCTTATACACATCCATCATCGCACGACTCGTTCCGACAAGCGTGTCTGAAAAATCATCCCGCTCATCATTCGGATCAATCAACACAGACGAGCCCGCCTTTCGAGAACAATCCATCGCCTCACGAAGCGACTTCTCAATCTCCTCACGAAGAAGAGGCTTCGACAGGAAATCAAACGCACCGGCCTTGACGATCTCAATCGCTGATTCGCTCGAGCTATCATTTAAGGTCACAAGAACCGGGAGAAGAGAATGACTTCTTTTCAACTCACGCAGCAATCCCAGAGGCCCCAATTCACTATCACTTTCACCGAGCACCACCGCATCAAATCGATGTGCCTCAAAACTCTCACGAAAAGCCGCAAGATCGCCAACGGGGATGAAACGGGTTTCCGACTCCGAAAAAACTTCGCGCAGAACCTCTGCGGTATCCGAATCGCGATCGAAAATTAGAACCTGAGAGAGGGAAGCCATAGCGTTTGCCAGATACCAGTTTACCAGTAGGTGGTAAAAAATCTACCACTTCCCCGTTTTTCCCCTAGGCAGATACAGTTAGAAACCCTGTGGGACGGCAAAATAAGTCAATTTTCACAATTGGCACACAATCTGCTCTAATGGAATCTTTACCGGAAGATAACTCCAGGAACTAAGAAAAATGAAAAAGATCGAAGCCATTATTAAGCCCTTCAAACTTGAAGAAGTGAAAGAAGCTCTCACCGAAGCCGGCGTTCACGGAATGACCGTTAGCGAAGTGAAAGGATTCGGACGCCAGAAAGGTCACACCGAAATCTATCGTGGATCTGAGTACACCGTCGACTTCCTTCCTAAAGTGAAGCTCGAGATCGTTACTGAAGACGGCGAAGCGGGATCCGTAGTCGACACCATCGTCAAAGCAGCCTCCACGAATAAGATCGGTGACGGAAAAGTATTCGTTTCCACGATCGAAGAAGCGATTCGTATTCGTACCGGCGAGCGCGGTGACGACGCGATTGCTGTTTCCGCTGAGTAATTCAGCCGGGAAAGCAACTTACCGAGAAACCCGGGCTGTTTCCGCAGCACCGGGTTTTTTATTGTCTCGTCAAAAACGCTCTCCGCGGGAACCGGGAGCCTTCATGTTCGGCTCAACTTCTCCCGCCTGTCAGGTCAATCGTCTTCCACGGAGTCTGCGCCAACATTTGATATATCTCCGCATTCGCTTGATGACCCGAGATCCGCAGCTTAACCCTTCCCCAGAAATCACCATAGTCGAAACGACGAATGTGAGGTCGCTCTTCAGCAAGGATGGCGCGTCGTTTTTCAATCGTCTCCGGCGAATGGTTCGGTTCGAGATCGACCAAATCCCCCTTGTAGTTTTCCACCCCGTTAAGGAGATCTTTTGGTGTCCCATCAAGACGATGGGCAACACTGCTAACAGAGAGCTGGGTGAAAGAACCGAACTCAGTCTCGCATTCAACGAAGGAGTGCTTATGCAAATGTCCGCTGAGAACGATGGCGCACTACTTTCCGAGCAAATTCACGAGCCGCTGCCGCCTCACTCGTTGTGACTCGTGCCCGTGAACGCCCCACGAAGAACGTGCATTATAAGAAACCACCGGTTGATGAACGATAACTAAAAGACGGCCGGGTTTCCGCCCGGCGAGAATGGTCTCCAACCAATCGAGACTGCCTTGCGAGTACCCATCATAGCTCACAATTAACCAACCCTCCTCTTCGAGAGCATATCGAGAGGAGTTTGACTCGTCTCCGACCTCCCCACTAAAAGGAAGTACGATTTCTTCATAGGCCTGAAGGGCGGCCGGACCAGTAATATCATGATTGCCTTTAGTTACCCAAACAGGCACTCCCAAATTTAAATCAAAAAGGCTGCCGACCGCTGCCTTGCAATGGATTCGTGCAAGCGCCTCTCCACCGCACAATCCATGAACGAGATCACCCACCTGAATGACGCCGCGGCAACTCGGATCCTTCTCCACCTCGCGCTTGAGAGCCTGTAGAAAAACCGGGTAATTCTCCCGTGTGATTCTCGAGTAATTCTCAATCTGGGAAACGCTGTTCGGCTTCTCCCGCTTTACCCACGACATATCGTGATGCTCGAGTTGATCATAGTGAATATCACCCACTACCTCGAGCGACCATTCATCGACAAGAGATCCCGCCCGACTCTCCACAAAACAGGAACCGGGGCCAAGCGAAAGAGATCCAATCGCAACACGCCTAACGAATCTTCTTCGATCAATCATAGGCAGTCTCCAAATCGTATCAGACCCGAAAAGATAAACAATTATCGATTTTTGATACTGAGCCAGAAGCCCGACCCGCAAAATTCCTGCCGTTAAACTCCGCTTTCTTGCGAAAGAACTGAATCTCATTCGTCGTATCCATGGAGAACTCAAAAGTCCCACTCATGAATAAAAGCACTCTTACCCAATCAAAATTTCTTCTCACGCTCATCGCAGGACTCGCTCTCTCAGTCGGGCTGCCAATGGCTGCCGACGCAGGTTCCTACGACGGACCGCCCATCAAACAACTGAAAGTGAAAGACCACAAAGTGAAGGTCAAAGTGGCAGGCGGAAAGGCCAAATTCAAAACGAAGAGGAACGGCAAAGAGAAAATCAAAATCACAGGCCCTAACGGACAACTCGCTGCTCAAATTGCGGCCAACGCTCAAGCGCCAAACCACGCTCCCACTCCCTACTACGGAAAGTAGTCAGTTCCCCAATGCCGCCCCTTTTTGAGTAGCTTGTATTACGAGACCCGCTTCCATGCTCTCGGCAAGATGCCATGCCGGCTAAACTGATCCAGTGTCACCACGACAACCAGCTAGCACTGAGCCGTCGCAACGTAGGTGATGTTTTGCCCCAATTTTTCTTGGACGACTCACCCCTGTAACTCCAGCCAGTCGACTGAGAGATGGTTAGAAATCTGGATTTGAACTATTCCTTCACGACAAAGCCTGCCACTCAATGCTCCGGACAACCGGGGCGATAAAGCGATTACGCGATAGGCTCCCTTGAAGCGCTCTGATCTCAGCAACCGCTTCCGGGTGAATACTCCCAGAACTTGAAATCGTGTTCTGATTTCTGATGTTCAAGATGAACCTCTGCGTGCTCTTCCAGAAGGGGGAAATTCAATCTCCCGGCAAACAGGGATCAGGCCTGAAAACTTTCCGCTCGATTCAGTCAACGAATCGCAATCCAACGCAGGTGGCGGCCGCTTGGGGATTCTGAGCATTCATTCCAGTCGATGGCCAACCTCAGCCATCTCACCGTGAACCTTCCGCTTTTGAAGAATCATCTTCAACTTCGGCCGTCGAGGTTCATTCCCTCACCGAAGATTGATGACGTCGAGCGATACCAGGTCCCCGCTTAATCAGCTAAAAAGACAGACGGGAATCCTTCTGCTTGGAACGCCACCGCTATACATAAAAAATCCGAAGTGGTCCAGCTATCGGGGCCACTTCGGATTGTTCTTATAACCGCCCCAGTCCCTAGAACGGGGCGGTTTAATAAGATGTGTTTGGGAAAAAAACTATTAAATCCCTTAGAATCCTACTGCAACACTCACTCCGTAGAAGAATGCGTTATCGCCGATTGTGCCAGCGTTTGAGCCGTCACGACCAGGTCCGGAGAAGTTACCGCTTAGGTGAGGTGTAAGAGTGACGTTCTCTTTCAGTGCAACTGGGAATGCGAGAGTTACCAATCCGTGAGTGAAAGCATTACGTCCAAGGTCTCCACCAAGGCGTGAGTAGTAGTTGTTAGCGCCGTAACCGAGTGCACCGGAGAGGTCCATTCCGATCGTGTCAGTCAGAGCCCAGCTCTTACTAAGTCCAGCCTCGTAGTACTGTGCATCGATGCGGAGGTCGTAAGCAGCCATGACTGATCCTGTGATCCCCATGAAAAGCTCGCGGCTGTATCCGATGTTGAACTCAGTAGCGTCACGCTGACCGGCAGGTGTGTTAGAAGGAGCACTGTTACCAGCAAATCCGTCCTGGAATTGGTAGTAGAGGAATCCTGCTGAGAAAGTGCCAACAGCAGTTTCATATTCAAGACCAGTTCCAACGTTCGCCTCTGAGTAATTGAGAGCGTTCGACATGGCATCAATGTACCAAACGTTTGTAGACCATGTCAGGCCCGGTGCGATCTCATTGGAAATAGACAGGCCGCCCCATACAGTGTCGTCGGCGAACCAGAGTCCACGGAAGATGTAGCGATTGTCGTATCCAGCGGAGACTTCTCCATACCAACCAGCAGGCTCTTCGTAGATAGGAGCTTTAGCTTCTGGGGCATAGTCGCCAGCGTTAGCACCTGCAATCGCAAATGCTCCGATAGTTGTGATCAATAATGGTTTTAGTTTCATGGTAATGAATTTATTTATTCGCAGCAATTAAGGACAGCAGCTTCTATGCCATCTCTAAAAAGAAACGAAATAATCGCTTTTGAGCGGTCGTATCTTCTAATAGGGTAATGCATCCCGCAAGTAAATAGTTCCTGCCATACCGGCCGAAACCCCTGATAGTAAAGGGTTTTAGACGAACTTACTCTTCCGATCTGGCTTGAAATCAACAAGTAACGACTTTGGCTAACCTCACGGAAATAAGTGAAAAATAACTCTAATATTTTTCGAAATAGGGATTTCATTCGCATTTCGAGTCATTATTTGCAGCGAAAACGGCCGGAAACACCATAAATCAGCCATTTCGGGGGCTCGATTATAGAAGACACGCTAATTGCGATCTCCATCCTCCAACTCAAGTTCCTCTTTATCACCAGCGAAACCACGTCCACAACGTTGGGACGAAGGGAGGAATACAATATGAGATCCCGAGTGCGCTTGAGCCGGGGAAAACCACGGCGGCTGGATTCATGAGAAAACGCCGCACCAGCGCCGCAAGCACGGAACCGGTGAACTTTTCACCGCTCCAGTCTATGATTATCCAAGTATGCCCCGGCGGGAAATGGAGACTTAATCCAATCACGCAATCGTCTCAGCACCAAAATAGGGCACGAGCGCCTCGGGAAGCTTGAGTGATCCGTCAGGCTGCTGACAGGACTCGACCAATGCGACGTAAAGTCTTGGAAGAGCGGTTCCCGATCCGTTGAGAGTGTGACAGAAGCGGTTCTTTCCGTCCTCGTCTTTAAACCGAAGGCGCATACGTCTGGCTTGGTAGTCTCCAAAGTTTGAACAGCTTGAGACTTCGAGAT
>JAOFXR010000062.1 GCA_028047635.1 Verrucomicrobiales bacterium | reverse complement strand
CTCCGATTGCATTCTCGCTGGGCGATATCTCATCGAATGATCTCATGATTCGTTCACGCGGCGGGGATGTGAGTTTTGATACTTTTGGCACTATCACTGCGAATCACCTTACCCTTTCCAGTGTGGGCGCTCCTGCGGGGTTCGACTTCTCGGGAGGTGATGTCAATGTCGGTCAACTCTCAGCGGATTCACAGCTCGGTTCAGTTGATTTGGCCAATAATGCCAATCTGACTGTTAATGATCTTGATGCGACTGGTGATATATTTCTGGAGGCGAATGGAACCCTCGTGACCAACGGGCAGATTCAATCCGGCGATGACCTGTCTCTTGCCGCTGTTACGATAACGATCAATGGATTTACTCAAGCGGTGACCAGTATCACGACAGGACCATCGTTCCTCTTTTCAACACCGCCTCCGCACACTCTCAATGCGAATAGTCAGCTGGATGCGCCGCAAGTGATGATCAATGGCGGCTTTGATAATGACATTTTCAATGTGCAGGGAACTCTGGGAAATCGAGATTCGGGAAATACCGTTACCGTCTTCGGCGATAGCGGGATCGACACACTGAACGCGAACGCGATCGACCTGGAATCCACGAGTATCATGGGTGTCGAAACGATTAATGGCGTCGGCCCACTGAGCCGGATTCTCGGAAAGGATACCTCCGTGACTTACACTATTTCGGGAAATAATGTGGTGAATGCCGAAGGGGCCAATTTTGTCGGGTTCGAAAATTTGCAATCAGGGATGGGAAATGACGTTTTTCAATTGGTGGCTGGACTGGTGGCGGCCCCTTATGTGGAGGACTTCGATGGTGGGCAGGACAGGGTTATCACGGCGGCGGGGGTGAATGATCTCGTCGAAATGGATGAGCAGAACGAGGGTGTCATCAACTCCGTTTTCAGCTTTGTTGGAATTGAGGAGGTGGATACGAACTCAGGAGACGACCTGTTTCAGCTCAACCGGGGAGCTCGATCTGATTTGCTGATTGGTGGTGCCGGATTTGACCGGATCCACACCGATGGGCTTTTTATAATTGGCCAGGGAGAACTCAGTAGCATTGAAGAAATTAAGGGGATTGGAAATTCGGATCTGCTCCTGTTGGAAGAAATGGGAACCAGTTCGGGGGAGACCTTCACTCTCGCTTCCGATGGAAGCATCGGGCACGACGAGGTGCGTTATCTGGATTTTGAACAACTCCTCGGAACCGAAAACGGAGATGACGTTTTTATCGTGCAGTCAGGGTTCAACCGGAATGTGGAAATTCTCGGTCTTGGTGGTAGCGATACCCTCGTGGCGGACAACGCTAATACGAATGTGTTCTCGATTCATTCGATTTCCGAAGGGTTCCTGAATCAAGCGCTATTGCTTGAAGAGCTTGAACTTTCGATTTCTAATTCCGAAGGTAATCTGAATAGTCTTGTCCGATTCAATTCAGTGGAGAATCTCGTGGGTGGTGCAGGACGGGATGATTTTAATTTTTCGGATCAGGTCACCGTGGCCTCAGTTGATGGAAGAGGCGGTAATGATCGTCTCACGATTGATGACACCAACCTGGAGGGCACGAATCGTTACTCAGTTAGTGAGGGCGTCGTGTCGAGGAGTCCTCAGTACTTCTTTAGCGGAGTCGAGACGGTGGCGCTTTTTCTCGGCAGCGGCAATGATACGGTTGATGTGCTCGATACCTCGTTCGCGCTGTCTCTCGATGGGGGTGCCGGATTCGATACGCTGAACATGCCCGGCGGAGATCTCCTCGACGGAAACCCGATTCGAATCGGAGTCAACTTCGTTAACTACGCTAACTTTGAAGCGCCAACGGGATCGCAAGTATCAGTGGGACCTGAATCGGTTCCGAATCCCGGCAACCTTCAAGCAAATGAGCTCGAAAAAGCTGCGTTCATCGGGCAATGGGGGGGCGCTGGCAGTGTCGACGGGCAGGATAATTATGTAGTCGAAAATCTATTCAATCAAGGTGGCGAGGGGGAAGAGGTGATTCGCTTCGGGATTCGTGATCTTGCCGGCGGTGCTTTCGGTGCTTCGGCCGCAGTGATGAATTTGGCGCAACAGCTGGTGACGCTCACAATCGACAGTCAGCAATTTTTGCTAAATCCGCCTGCTTCGCTCGATGGAACGTTTGACCAGCCTCCTTTTGAAATAATCGAGCAACTTCGCGAGAATTTGGGAACTGAGGCAAACGGTGAACTGGCTCGTGCACTGGATTACACGGACGGTGCTTTTATGGTGAGCTCTGACGAAGCCTATGCGATTGATCTGTCAGGCCCCCCGCCAGCGGCATTGCTTCAGTTGCTTCAGGACAATCTGGGGATTCGTGCGGCACAGGAATTGAGCGATGCGCTGGGGCTTATTATTGCCCTGCCGCTATCGAATCTGGACGGGCCGACGGTGATTGGATTGATCGTTATTCCTCCGGGAGCGGGAACGGTTGCCGCTTTGCTTGAGCAACTCGGAGCTCCCGCCGAAAATGAACTCAAAGCCGCCCTCGGCAACTAGCGTGAGAATGAAGACAAACTTCCATCCTTTGCTTCTTGTCGCGCTCTTCGGGGTGATTTTGCATGGGACTGGTCTGTCACCGGCATGGGGGCAAAACCCACTCGTTAAAAAAGCGGAATCCGAACGAAAAGAGATTTTATCACCGGGAAATCCGGAAGAGGGAGGAACAACGGCAGATGAGAGAGAGGACGAACCCGAGGGGGAGGCTGATTCGACTCCGCTCGGTGTCGATGTCGCTGCGATTGAGCTGATTTCTCATCAGGATGAAGCCTCTATGAACGCGGATTTCTCAGGCGATCCCATTAAGATTGCGGCAACCATCGCCGCCCCTGAGGGAGTCGAGAGCGCTTTGCGTCCTTATTTAGGTAAACCTATCTCGATGGCGATGTTAGTTCGGCTCAGCAAGGAGGTCGTGGAAGCATGGAGAGAAAGCGATTACCCGCTCGTGGATGTCTACTTTCCCGAGCAGAATATCACAGGAGGTCGCTTGCAGGTCGTCGTTCGCGAGGCGGTTCTTGGCGGGAAGACGGTTGAGGGCGCGGTTCGAACGAATTCGGACTACCTGCTCGAACAGCTGCGAGTCAGGAAGGGCGGACGTATCAATCGGCGGATCGTCGAAGCGGATCTCGACTGGCTCAATGAAAATCCGATTCGAAGTGTCGCTCTCGTATATGAGCGCGGGGAAGTCGATGGAGCGAGCGACATTCTGCTAGTCACGCAGGAGATGAAACCGTTCACGGCCTACGCAGGATTTTCGAACACGGGGGTTGCCATAACCGGAGAAGAGGAGTGGGCCTTCGGATTCAACTGGGCGAACCCCTTTAATACCGAGCAAAACATTGGCTATCATTACTCAACCAATCTGGGTTTTGATTCGATTCAGGCGCACTCCGTTTTCTATCAGAATTTCCTTCCCTGGCGACATCAGCTGAGGTTGATCGGGGCTCATGTGTCTTCTGACGCTGGCTTTGAAGCCGCTCCCGGAACGTTCATTGATATCGCAGGGGAGAGCGTTCAGACGAGTATTGAATATCGTATTCCTCTCGGAAGACCTGAGTGGAATCGCAAGCTGCGGCATTATGCGACGGCTGCTTGGGACTATAAAAGCGCGAACACGGATCTCTTTTTCGGCGGGCAGAATGCCTTCGCTAATGATGTTGCGATCTTCCAGTTTCGTTTTGAATACGAGGCGATCCTTCCTGATCAATTCGGCTACACGCGCGGTATATTTGGATTGGTTCTTTCTCCAGGCGATGTCATTGGCAACAATGACGACGCCGCTTTTAATCTGTCCCGGTTTGGCGCGACCGCCGATTATTCCTACTTCTTTGCTGATGTTGAAAAGGTGATTCAGCTGCCGAAGGACTTCAGTCTCGAACTCGGTGGTAATCTTCAGATTACTGATGACAGGCTCACATCAACCGAGCAGATTCTCGGAGGTGGTTATCGCAGTGTTAGGGGATTCGATGAGAATTTGATCAGAGGTGATTCTGGTTTCATTGGGAACATTGAGCTGGTGTCACCGGGTTTTTCCATCGCCCAGCAAGTGGGAGTCAAAGCGGATGATCAATGGAATCTCGTCGCGTTTTACGATGTCGCGGCGTTCGACGTTTCGTCTCCGTTCCTTGGCGAAAGTTCACCTTCCTTGCAGGGCTTAGGCCTTGGATTGAAATGTCGTATCAATGACAGCATCAACGGTCGACTTGAATACGGGTGGAATGTTGTCGAGCACGGTCTCGCCGGCCAAACAGCTGAGAGTGGGCGGGTCCACTTCGGGTTGACGGTGAAGTATTGAGTTGGGACAGTGAGGTGTAAGCAGGAATACACACCCTTTCCGATGTGATTTTGAGTGGCTTGTGCGCCATGGCGCTTGAGACAGTCTGAAAGTATTGGGGGATAGAAAATCGGTGTCACTGGGCGCTGGATGTAATCTTCGGCGAAGACGGTGCACCCAAAGAGACTGGAGGCGATGCACGATCCGAATTTCGGATTTGAAATTATGGATATTTTGCATGCGTAAGCCCCGCGGGCGTTTATGGAGCGAATGAAAAACAATCGACGACTGTTTATGTCTCTGACGCCAGACTGCTGAACATTGACGTCCGGGGGCGTGATGTTATGTTCGAAGATAGCATTGCGGGGATTAAAATTGACGACACTGAGGGCGCTGTCACCAAGGCAATTGCGACACAGTCGTTGGGTCGGGTTGAGAGGGGAGAAGAATGGATGTCCGATGCGATCGGTGCGAAGATCCAGACGTGGGACTTCCCTGATTCAGGGTTCTCGCTCGACATGGCGAGTTATGAAGGCGAGCCAAAATCAGTGATGTCGATCAATTTGTATTCACCTTCGAACCAACTGACGGGCATGGACGTCGGAATCGGAACACTACAGGCGGATGCGATTCGAGCCTATCAAGAGCTCATCACCGGAACGGAGAGTTGGGAGAAGGAGAATTTCTTTGGATCTGATGACGTTCACCTCGTTGGCTCAATTTATGGCGGTCTCGTTATCCATTTTGTTCAGGGTAAAGTCTCCAATATATTTCTCGGGGCCTACGCCGAATAGCAATTTGTAGTTTATTCGACTGCTGGTTCTCAACACGGTGGGGAGCGCGGCTCAATGGTGATCATTTAAGCTTCGAGGGAGACTCCCGCCCGAAGCCCATCGGACCTTCCTACATTCTTACCTTCCCACCTTTAACCGAGCGAAGCGCGCTTCGAACTACCAACTCTCCTTCGGACGCACCAGCACAGCCGCATTCCGTCGATTCTCCGCCCACTCGGTATGTCTTACCTCGGGTAGAATCGTAAGGTCTTTGATCCGGCTGAATCCGATTTTCTCCAAATAGTTCACGGCCTGGGTCGACAGAGCAAAAAGACAGTCGGAGTCCAACTCCTTCGCCCGGTCACAAGCGGCCTCGACGAGAACGCGACCGTAGCCTTGATCATTGTGGCCCTTTTTTACATAGAGGCAGGCGAGCTCCGCTTTGTTTTCCTTTTCGTAGGCATGCACCGCGACAGAACCGACGATGTTTCCGTCGATCTCGAGAACGAGGAAATCATCGATCTGTGACATGATCTCGGACCGCGAACGTGACTTGAGTTTATCCTCTTTCATCGCGCGGTGGATGAGTAGGTAAAGCTCGTCGACATCAGTCTTCTTCGCGCGACGAAGTTGCTGGTAGTCATCCGAGTTCACCATGAGCCCGACACCTTCGTTGCTGAAAATCTCAGCGAGAAGGGCATCGGCGACCTGGCTCCCGATGAGGTGGACGCGTGGGATCCCCTTCCGAGTCGCGTCGGCGGCCTGGCTCAGCTTTGAGGCGAAACCTGAAGGCGTGTCAGGGTTCTGTTTTAAAAAATCGCTGATTTCATCAGCGGACCATTGATGCTCGCGTTCGGAGGAGATCTCCCGGGGGTCGTCGTGAGAGATAAAAATCAATTTGGTCGCTTCGAGAGCGACCGCGACTTCGGTAGCGACGGCGTCGGAATTGACTCGCAGGGTTTGGCCATCGGCATCGAACCCGAGCGGGGGAACGACGGGAAGAATATCCTGATCGATAAAGCTCTGAAGGACATTGGAATCGATGCGCTCAATCGTGCCGGTGAATTGAGAATCGACCCCTTTGATGATTCCGGCGGGGTGCGCGTGGATCGCGTTGGCACTCGCCGCCTGCAGCTTCACCGTTGTGAGGCTTTGCATGACCCCGTTACTGAGCCGCGAGATAGCGTCCATGCTCACTTCAAGAGTCGCTTCGTCTGTAACGCCAGTACCATCGAAATTCGAAAGGGGGATCTCCCGCTTTTCGCCCAGAGCCTTGATTTGCGCTGCGGCACCGTGAACGAGAACGACTTTGATGTTCAGCGAACGAAGCACGGCGAGATCCAACAGGATATTGGAAAAATCAGGGGAATCGATCACTGCTCCATCCAGCGCGACCACAAACGTGCACCCGCGAAATTGCGGCACATATTGGAGAATCGATCTGAGATCGCTGAAATTCATGCAGGACTGTCGTAGCGAAAGTCTACTCAATCAAATACTGAGACATCGCCGTGTCCACATCCATACCGCCGCGGAGGAGGGAATTGCCTTCGAACAGCGCCGTCGGATCGACTCCTTCATTGCCCGCCCAATCCTCTTCGCTGACCTGGCCGCTCTGACCGTAGGCGGAGAGCGGATTGAAGTAAGTGACTTGCTCGATTTGTTCGAGGGTTATGCCTTGATCCTTGAGGAGTGCTGCTGTTTTCGGAACGGCGAGAGGATCGCTGATTCCCCAGTCGGCTGCACTGTCGACGACGATTTTTTCAGCGCCATACTCTTTCATGATCTCAAACATGCGCTGATTCCCCAGTTTAGTATGAGGGTAAATAGTAAAGGCAGCCCAGTAACCACGGTCTAAAACCATTTCGACGGTTTCCTCATTGTTGTGATCAATGATGACTTTATCAGGACTCACGCCAACGTCTTCGAGCACGTCCATCGTCCTGATGGTTCCTGCCTTTTTATCACGGTGAGGGGTGTGAATTTGGATCGGAAGATCCGCCTCGAGGGCCAGTTGCGCCTGCCAGCGCAGGTATTTCTCTTCCGCCTTGGTCTGATCGTCGAAACCAATTTCCCCGATGCCGACGACGCCTTCTTTGCAAATATAGAGCGGGAGCAGTTCCATGACCGCTTCTGCTAGCTTCTCATTGTTCGCCTCTTTCGGGTTCAGGCCAATCGTGCAGTAATGCTTGATCCCGAACTGGCTCGCGCGGAATCGCTCGAATCCGATCAGAGTGTTGAAGTAGTCTTTAAAAGTGCCGACCTCGGTGCGGGGCTGGCCCTGCCAGAAGGAGGGTTCGACGATCGCCGCAACGCCGGCCGCAGCCATGCGCTGATAGTCATCGGTGGTGCGGGACACCATGTGGACGTGGGAATCAAAAAATCTCATCGTGTAAAATTTGGGTCAGAAGGGGGATGGACTAGTCGTCGGAGGGAGAGCCGTTCAATGCAGGGGAGGTATCCTCTAGGGAGCGTCCGAGACTTTCCCAGGTTAACTCCCTCGATTCAACGGAGCTTAATTCCGCTTTGACCTGATCTCGAATGCCATCTAGCGATTGATCGGAATTACCTGCGACGATCAATGCGAGGGCTTCGCGGTCGCTGGCGTCTCCGTTTTCCAATAGGTGGGCAAAGTCAGAGAGGATTCTCTCAGTGGGAAAGGCGGCGCAGTTTCGCCAGGCCTCAGCGGAAATGGCTCTACCTGCGGCCCATCTCTCGTGAGCGAGATCGGAGATCGCTTCGGTCAGGGGTGTATTGGCGCGATTTTCGATTCCGATGACGCGATAGAGCGGACGATTGATGAAGAAGGTCTTCAGGATCATCTGATTCCACGCTTCATCGCTGAAACTGGTCGCGGGAAAAGCGTTACCAAGAGCAATCGCGTCGTAGATATCGACGATGTTACTGCGCAATCCATCAATCGCCGATTCAACGAGGTCTGCCTGAGCAGGCAAAAGGGGATAGGCCGAGAAAATGGCGGCCTGCTCGCGAAGATCCGCGGTATTTAACAGGGCGTCTATCGTCTCGAGGAAGACTTTCTCGTCCTGATCAGCGAGATGCAGAAGCAAAATGACCCGTGCGAGTCGAAATTCATCCCAGCCTGATACGGTGAAATCAGGGTTCTCGTTCTGCAATGCCTGCGCCTGTGAATCGGTCGCAGTGACAAGGGCCTGCTTGTGAAAATGCCGTGAGACGCCGCTGAACGCGTAGTAAAACGGTCGTTTCTCAAACCCGGCTTCGCCGGTCGCGATAGATTCCTTCAGCCACGTGATGGCGTCAGCAGAAGCATTGGCGGCTAGGATATCGAGGAGATGCTCTCTCATTGTCAGTAAATACGATAAGTTCGATTTGAATGACGCATAGTCAAACCACTTGAGTTTCGAATTGTGGATACCACTGTGAGTCTATGCGCACGTGGCTCCTTACCGTCTTTTTCCTGATTCCGCTCCCGTTTCTTGCCGGTTGTGGCAAAGATTTAAGCAGCACCGGGGACTCGGGTGAGAGTCAGCCCCTCGTCGTGGGGATGGAAATGGCCTACCCGCCGTTCGAATTGCGGAATGCTGAAAATGAGCCCGATGGGATCAGTGTCCGCATGGCGGAGGGGCTTGCGGAATATTTAGAGCGCCCGCTCGAACTGCGTGACGTTGAGTGGAGCGGGATCATCCCGGCGCTTCAATCCGGGAAAATTGACGTCATCATCTCCTCGATGACACGGACTGAGGAGCGAGCGAGAGCGATTGCTTTTTCGGATGGCTACGTGACGAACGGACTCTGCATGCTCGTGGCAAAGGATTCAGCGATTCAATCAGTGGATGATCTCAAGACTGGCAAGTTTAAGGCGGCCGTCAAAATTGCGACAACCGGCCATCAGTGGGCGCGAAAAGAGATACCGGAGCTTGAGCTGATCATTCTCGACAATGCCAATTCCTGCGCCCTTGAGGTGGTGCAGGGGAAGGCTGACGCCTTTATCTACGATCAGATATCGATCTACCAGTTCTGGCAAAAAAATCAGGAGAAGACCCGGCCTATTCTCAATGCGATTCGGGAAGAGACCTGGGCGATTGGCATGCGAAAAGAGGATGAGGCTCTCAAATCCAAAGTGAACCAGTTTCTCAGTGACTTCAGAGCGCGCGGGGAATTCGAGGCGCTTTCCGATCAATACATGAGCGAAGCCAAAGCCGCGTTTAAAGAGACGGGCGTGCCGTTCATTTTTCATTGAGTGGGGGAGATCCCTGAAGGGTGAGCGACTGCCGAAGACGATTCACCGGAGCGCTGCGTTTATTTGGAAGCCATTGATGGGCATGGGCATGGGCAAATATTGTGAAATGAG
The DNA here is from genome assembly GCA_028047635.1 of Verrucomicrobiales bacterium. Taxonomy (GTDB): domain Bacteria; phylum Verrucomicrobiota; class Verrucomicrobiia; order Verrucomicrobiales; family DEV007; genus Arctic95D-9. The sequence continues at coordinate 2,138 of JAOFXR010000062.1, read as the reverse complement.
CGATCGGCAGAGGCAGTCGATCGTTGGAGATCGATTGGGCGGGGGCTTCTTTGGCTTCATCCACTTTCAATCGATCCCAAGTCTACATCGTCCTCTTCATATCTCATTTGAGTAAAAGAGTAGACCTATTGCCGCCTGATATCAGCGATGTTAGTTCACCCCGAGGCGCTCTGCCCAATCTCCACGGATATGCATAGCCTTCGCCAATAAATCCCTGCTAAATCAGGGGGTGCAGGACATCCTCGGTCGTGAGTAACCTTCGAGATATCAATTCATGAGGTGATACTAAGAAATACTGTTGGGTGAAGAAAAATGAATGAGGCAGGCCCACCACAAAGAACCTGGCTCGTTGCGGTGGCGGCAATTTGCGTCGGGCTGATCGGTGCTTCGGTGTTCTCTCTTTTCCAATACGCCGAGTGGAAGGCCTCTGTGAGCTCAACCTTTATCCTCCAGAACGAGAGGACTGACGATGCGGTCGGTGTCTTGAAATCTCGGGCGCTCAGGTCTGCGTTCTCAATCTACTTTTTAACTCTCCTTGGGATAATTCCGTTTCTCGTTTCGAGACTAAGGCCAAAACCTCTTTGGATCAGCATCGCGTCGTTATTCTTGCTGCTCAGCCCAATAATTTGGTATAGTTCTCAGATCTCACATGTCGCTTGGAAGTTTGTCGACTGGGAGCAGATTCATCCCGAATGGTTCTCTGATGGCCACACGAAAACCGGCACCCAACAAGACGACGATGCCAACTAGATCCCGCTATGAGCCGAAAGACCTTATTTGATTCAACACTTAACTCTGTTTGCGACTGGCGCCCTCGGATCTAGCGGCATGTCTCGGACGTTCGGCTAAAAATAGCTATGAATTTAACTCCTCCCGGAGGATGGCAAGATCTCCTCAATTACAGAATGTATTTCTGGGTAGGCGCAATTGGCGTCTCCTTCTTCTTACCGCTGGTATCATGCACGACGCCCGGCCAATTTGAAACTCACCAGGAGGCTGCCGCAGTCGCAGATACACATCGCGTTGAAATCCGTCGAGTTGGCTCCCTGACGTCAGACCTCAAATCGCTTTATCGAGACGATGAAGTCCGAAAAAAGCAATCCACCAAAGTTTCAGTAATGATTGGCGAAACAGCGATCAACAGCATTCGCGTTTATCGGCGCGAAGAATCTTTCGAGGACTCTTCGATCACCAGCAAGCGAATCTATCACAATCCAATCTACGAGGTTCCAGTCAAGAAAAGTGGCGGTTGGCAAGTTGTGGGCGGCGGCTATCCGGTCGGGAAAATCAACGGGATGCGACTGAGAATCACCCGCGCCCGATGCACCCTCCAGGATCACCCCTTTCATATCTATATCTACACGTTCGATAATGGTGATAGTTTCCCCGAATACTGGTTGGAATGCCAGATTTTTGAGCCGGAGCCTGCGATCGGTGAAGCGATTGACAAGTTCAACAAGGCAGAACGAGCTGACGCTGGTAAGCCCGATCCCGCTGCGAGTTGATTGACTTCACAGATTCGTATCCCTACTCTTTCATCGAGATCGCGCCCTCGGATCGGGCTACCAGGTCTCAAACGTTCGGCTAAAAAGAAGGATACAAGATAAAAAACATACCACCAACCCTATTGGCCGCACTTCTCATTGTTGGGTGTGACCAGAAACCTGAATCTCCCAAATCGACGGGCGCGGAGCACGCTCCTCAGGCAACCCCGGTTGAGATTCAAGTGATCGCACCTGCTATTGAGAAGCAGTTCGCCACTAGATTCGCCGACGGATTCGCGAAAGTAGGGAAAGTGCGATTTGATGACTCGTTAGATGTGTATCATGTAGAGGTGCTCTACACAGAGAAGGATCAGGAGAAGAGATACGTCATGGAGCTCAAAAAGATTGTCTATGCAGATCGTCCTAACTACGTCGTTTATCGGGGCACGTTTCCCGCGCCCCTCCTCGGCGATCAATCCACCGCCGCCGCCGCCAAGGATTTCGAAGTCACAATCGATGAAATGATGAACGAAGAGGATGACAGCCTAGCCGCGGATCTAGATCGGATCCAAACGCCGATAGTATCGCCGGAGGCGAAGCCCGCAGCAAATTGACTGAAGGCGCTTAAAACATCTGATTTAGAACTCTACAAAT
>JAOFXR010000061.1 GCA_028047635.1 Verrucomicrobiales bacterium | reverse complement strand
TTGAGCGCGACACACTTTAAAAGGGCCTCTCCTTAACGGGAGAGGCTTTTTTGTGCTCTCACTTGAACCTCTCCGGATTTTAGGTGGCGAAATGGCAGTGTGGTGTAAATTCGGAAGCTCTGCCTCCCTTTAACGTTTTAGATCCTTGAACTCACCTCTCACTATTTTTGATCGCACTTTCGATTCCCGGCTCATGCTAGGGACCGGGAAATTTTCGTCTAACGAATCGATGCGTGATGCACTCGAAGCATCGGGCACTGAGATTGTCACGGTCGCGCTGCGCCGTGCAGACTTGACCGGGGAGAAGGATCCCTACGCCAACATTCTCGATTTCATCGATCCTGAGAAATACTTACTTTTGCCCAACACTTCGGGCGCGATGAACGCCGAGGAAGCGATTCGACTCGCGAGGCTGGCGGTATCGGCAGGATTGCCTAAATGGGTAAAATTGGAGATCCACCCGGACCCCACCTATCTACTACCAGATCCCATCGAGACACTCAAGGCAGCTGAAGTGCTCGTGAAAGAGGGATTTACGGTGCTTCCCTACATCAATGCTGACCCCGTATTGGCGAAGCGCCTTCAGGATGTCGGTACTGCGACAGTCATGCCGCTCGGAGCGCCGATTGGATCGAATCAAGGGATTGAAACGCGCCGCCAAATTGAAATTATCATCAATCAGGCAACGGTCCCGGTGGTAATCGACGCAGGCATCGGACGCCCCAGTCACGCCGCTGAAGCGCTCGAAATGGGTGCTGACGCCGTTCTCGTAAATACCGCCATTGCAATTGCCGATGATCCCGAAGCGATTGCAGGTGCTTTTAAAAAGGCTGTCGAGGCGGGCCGAACTGCCTACGAATCGGGAGGCATTCATGAAAGGTCGACCGACGCTTCCGCGAGCAGTCCCCTCACAGGGTTCCTCTTTTCCGGAGAGAAATCCTGATACACCCATGGCCGAAGATCCTACACCTGAGCCGGTCGCAGTGGACATCAATCTCTCTCTGGAGAAATCCGAGGATGAGATCGCATGGAAAAAGGCTGCGGGGAGAAAACTCCGCATCCACCCCGCACGGATCAAAGACATCCGGCTGCTGAAGCACTCGATCGACGCCCGACAGCGCGAGATCAAGGTGCGACTGCGCCTCGAAGTAGGAATCGATCACCCGCTACCATTTGAAGAGCCACTATCGGTTTCGTTGCCCCACGTTTCTGAAAGCAGCAAAACGGTGATCATCGTCGGCAGTGGCCCCGCCGGTATGTTCGCAGCCCTCACTGCATTAGAGAAAGGATGGAAACCGATCGTTCTTGAACGCGGGAAAGATGCCTCAGCGCGTCGTTTCGACCTCGCTCCCATCCTGCGACATGGAACTGTAGTCGAAGATTCAAACTACTGCTTCGGCGAAGGCGGAGCGGGAACCTTTTCTGATGGAAAACTCTACACGCGCGCTACCAAGCGCGGCCCGGTGAGGAAGGTATACGAAGTTCTTGTGGCCCACGGCGCACCGGATCGAATCTTAATCGACTCTCATCCTCACATTGGCTCAAATCTGCTTCCCAACGTCGTCAAAGCAATCCGGGACACCATCATCGCTGCAGGCGGTGAAGTTCGTTTTGGGGCCAAGGTGACTGACTTCCAAATCTCCGGCGATACGATCAAAGGAGTCAGGATCGGAGAGGAAGAGCTTCCCGGGGATGCGGTCATTCTCGCGACGGGCCATTCGGCGAGAGACATTTATCACCTCCTTCACGACCGGGGAATACGACTTGAGCAAAAACCTTTTGCTGTCGGCGTTCGGATCGAACACCCTCAACCGCTCATCGACAGTCTGCAGTATCACTACGAGCGCGGTCTTGAACGTCCGCTTCAGCTGCCTGCCGCGAGCTACAGCCTCGCTACTAAAATTGATAACCGGGGAGTCCACTCCTTCTGCATGTGCCCCGGAGGATTTATCGTCCCCGCCGCCACCGAGAATGACGAGGTCGTCGTCAATGGAATGAGCCTTTCGAAGCGCGACTCCCCGTTTGCCAATAGTGGCATGGTCGTGACAGTGGAGCCCGAAGACACCGAATCATTTGTCGCCGAGTATGGTGTCCTTGCAGGAGTCGCCTACCAAAAGCATCTCGAACAGCTCGCGAAACAAGCGGGAGGAGGCGGTCAAGTTGCCCCCGGCCAGCGCGTCATTGATTTCATCGCAAGAAAAGACTCCTCTCACCTTCCCGGGACAAGTTACAAACCGGGTCTAAATCCAGCAAGACTCGATGAACTCATGCCGCAGGCGATCGTGAAGCGCATGAAAGAGGGATTGAAGCGCTTCGGAAAACAGATGAGAGGCTACCTCACCGAAGAGGCGAATTTAATTGGCTTCGAAACAAGGACGAGTTCCCCCGTCCGGATTCCCCGCGACCCGGAATCGCTTCAACATCCCGAGGTGAAAGCACTCTTCCCCTGTGGCGAAGGAGCTGGATTTGCCGGCGGCATCGTCAGTGCGGCACTCGACGGTATGCGCTGCGCAGAGGCACTGGATTAAGGCGCCGCATTGGCAAGCTCATCGAGATCGGCTTGCAAAGGTGCTCCCTCGTCACCTTCCACTTCCACGAGGCAACGTAGTGCTTCAGCCAAATATTGTCCCGCTGCATCCGAATCTTTCATTGTCTTGGCCGCGCGGGCAGCGGCCTCACACGCATAGCCACGAAAAAAGGCAGGCAGTGTTGCATCGTTCGAAACGCTGATGCACTCCAGAGCATACATCATCGATGCCCGCCCATCGCCGAGGACCGCATGGACACGGGATACCAGCCAGAGCCCGATCGAAAGATTCGACGGATCACAATCCTCGCGCCTCAACCAATGAAACAATGAGGCATGCGCCATCTCGCGCATGAGTCGGTTTTCCTCCCTTGATCGGGAGTCTGATTCCAGAAGCATCCACACCTCGTTGAAACATTCGACCGAGAATTGTTGGTGAACTTCTTCTGCTTTCATACCTGACTGATTACCCAATACCAATATCAGGGCAAAACAATTTATTCGAATCAAACCATCGCACATCAATCGCGCCAACAGTATCTCCCACGAGCGCAGCGGAGACAGAGAACTACCGCAATGGCGGAGGCTTCTTACTTTCCAAACAGTAGCTGCACCGCTTATCGTCACCTCATGATTCGGATAAGCATTATTCCTCTCTTCCTTTGCCTGATTATTGCCCTCCCCGGCGCGACCTTTGCCGAGGAAGCAATCACCCCGAAGAAGGTCATTAACTTGCTTCACGATTCGGTCCCCGAAGATTTTGTAGTCCACCTCAATGACAAGTCCTCCCTGACGATGGACAAAGACGAAGTCTGGATGTTTGGAGACGACGGAAATCTCAACGTTTCCGGAAAAGGAATGGGCTACATCCGGACCGCGAAAACTTATCAGGACTACCACCTCGTCATGGAATACACCTGGGGTGAGAGGACTCTCGCAGGACGCGCCGACCGCGCCCGTGACTGTGGTCTGCTTATCCATGCCTATGGACCCGACGGAGCCTATGGCAACACCTGGATGAGCTGTATCGAATCACAGCTTATCGAAGGCGGATCAGGCGACATCCTCGTTCTCGCGACAAAGAACGAAGCGGGAGAAATTGATCCTACCAGCATCACCACCACCGTGACACGTGACCGCGATGGCGAGCCTGTCTGGGATCCGAAAGGTGAGAAAGAAACGTTTCCTGCCAAGGGCAAAACAATGGCCCGAATCAACTGGCAACATCGCGACCCGGACTGGGCTGATGTAAAGGGCTATCGCGGAAAGAACGAAGTCGAAAACCAGATTGGTAAGTGGAACCGGATGGAAGTGATTTGTAAGGGCGATACGATGACCGTCCTCCTCAATGGAGTGAAGGTCAACGAAGTCACTAACTGCAAGCCATCAAGCGGCTTCATCGGTTTACAGAGCGAATACGCCGAGTGCCACATCCGGAGACTTGAACTTCATCCCATCGGCTCTTTTTCCGAAAAGTGGGCCATGAAAGAAGTGTCGAGAGACATGGGCTACTCAATCACCGGCGAGAGTATCCTCCCTCGGGCCGAACCCCTGAGCCCCGAGGAAAGCCAGAAACTGTGGGAGCTGGACGGCGACTACGAGATTCAGCTCGTCGCCGCAGAGCCGCTCACCTGTGACCCTGTTGATGTGGTCTGGGACGCAGCGGGTAGAATGTTTGTCGCGGAAATGGGCGATTATCCCCTCCCCATCGACGATGGGCCCTTCCTCTCGCGCATTCGCCTGCTCACTGACAAAGATGATGACGGAGTCATGGATGCCGCGACGACCTGGGCAGATAACCTCGATCATGTGCAGGGTCTCGCACCAATGAATGACGGTCTCCTCGCGACCACGCGAACCGCGATCCTTTTTCTAAAAGACACCGATGGTGATGATGTCGCTGACGTGCGTGAAGTGCTCTTCCGCAGCAATGAGCCGAGACATAATCAGCTTCAAGTCTCGAGTCCCCGGTATGGTTTGAACAACGAGATCTTCCTCAGCAACGGACTCGATGGAAAAGAAATCTACCCGGAGAAAGACCCCGATGCCGTTCTGAATTTCACCAAGCTGAATCTCCGCTACGACCCGAGAACCAACAAACTGCGCACCGAGACCGGCGTGGGTCAATACGGCGGAACACTCGATGATTTCAGCCGTCACTTTTTCTGCAGCAATCGCAATCCCGCGATGTTCGCAGTGATGCCGCTCGAAGCGGTGAAACGAAATCCTCTCGCAGGAATCACGGTGGGTCACGAAGACATTCAAGATCCGGGAGCCCCCGTTAGACCGGTTGCCGTGAGCCACACCACTTCAGCCGCGCACGCGGGAACTCACACCGCCGCCTGTGGTATCGGTGTCTATCGCGGCGATGCGATCCCTGATCTTCATGGTGACATTTTTGTGTGCGACCCCACCGCGCAGCTCGTTGCTCGAAGCAAACTCATCAAGGATGGCGCTTCCTACAACGCTGAACGAGTCGGCGAAACCCGCGAGTTTCTCGCCTCCGGAGATGAGTGGTCACGCCCCGTTCAAGTCCGCAACGGTCCTGACGGCGGCCTCTACGTCGTCGACATGTATCGTCGCTTCATCGATCACGCACGATTCTTTCCAGAAGACTTCGCCAAGTCTCACTACATGCGCTCCGGAGTCGACCAGGGCCGTATCTGGCGCATCGTGAAAAAAGGCGACGAGGCTGGGAAAATTAAAGCACTTCCAGAAACTCCTGCCGAACTGGTTGCGTTGCTTTCGGACGGGAACGGTTGGAAGCGAACTCAAGCTCAACGTCTCCTCGTTGAAAAACAGGACAAAGGAATCATCCCCGCTCTCGAAGCGCTCCTCAGCAGCGATTCACCCACCGCAACGGCTCACGCTCTCGGAACGCTCGCGGGATTAGACTCGCTCAAAGCAACTCACCTTGAAACCGCGTTAAGCTCAGAGTCTCCTGACGTGAGAGAGCTGGCCCTCACATTTGCACATCAGTTAGGCCTACAGTCTGAGCTTAAAGAGGCGATTCTCAACCAACTCACCGGAGACGCTCCACGAGTTCGTTTCGTGGCTCTCTCTCTTTTCCCTGAATCAGGTTGGAAAGCAGAGTCAGTTACTACTGTCGTAGCCGGCAGCCCGAACGATGACTGGTTACGTAAAGCGATCATGAGTTCTGCGCCGGACGCCGTCCCAACCGTTCTTGCCAGTCTATTGAAAGATAAAACGTTCCTCGCACTCCCACCGGCGGAGGCAACTCCTGCCCTTGAAGAATTCGCGAAGCTGACGGCCGCGCGTGGCAATCCCGCTGAGATCGCAGCAATCACAGACCTGCTCGTGGGTGAGCCGGTCTGGTGGCATTTTGCCCTGACCAATGGAATTGCCGAAGGCTTGAAGCGAAGCCCTCTGAAACAGAAAACACTCGCGGCCTTGATCAAAGCGCCACCCGAAGGGCTCGCCGATGGCAGCAAAGCGATGACCAGTATTTTGGAAAAAGCGACTGCGATCGCATTGGATCGAAAGCGCACCGTTGAAGACAGACTCGCTGCGCTTTCGCTGGTGAAGCAACGCCCCTACGAAGAAAAACTCGAAATCGTTGATGCACTCATTCCATTGGCCGAAGCCCCCACGATTCAAGCCGCCGCCTGCCAGCTTCTGAGCCGTGACAATCGCGAGAAAGTCGCCGACTTTTTCTTCGAGCGCTGGAAGACACTCGCGCCAACGCCGCGACGTGAAGCGCTCGCGCTCATCACCGGTAATTCGAAAACCGGGCTCGCACTGATGAAGAAAATGAAGACCGGCGATATCAGCCCGGCGATCATGCCGCCCATGACTCGATGGTCGTATGGACGGTCGACGAACGAAGAGATCAAAAGCCTCGCGACTGAGCTCTTTGGCAATACTTCCTCGGATCGCTCCAAGTTGATTATCGAGTATCGTGCTGAGATACCGAACCACAAAGGAGATTCCGAGAACGGAAAGCTCGTCTTTCAGAAAGCGACTTGCGTCATTTGCCACAAAATCGGTGACGTCGGTGTCGACGTAGGCCCCCCACTGAACGATGTCAAAATCAAGCAGGCCGAGGCGCTCATGACCGATATTCTCGATCCGAACCGAGCGGTCGAGGAACGTTGGGTAGCTCAAACGATCGAGACAACAGACGGCCGAACCCTGAGCGGACTCATCCACGCCGAAGATGCCGTCGCAATTACCTTGAGAGTGCCCGGTGGTCAAACCATGACCGTTCCCCGGGCTGAAGTAAAATCGCTCACCACAAGCGGCTTCTCTCTCATGCCCCCCGGGCTTGAGGCTGCGATCTCAAAAACCGAGATGATCGACTTGATTGCCTTTTTGAAGAAGCGTTAATTCAGCTCTCACTGCCGCTATTCAGCATCACTGGATAGCGACGCCGTTCTGCTCTGCCGAAACTTCTTCAGATCACTCCACGGGAAAAAGTAAACCAGGGAGACGACTACGCAGACCAAAAACGAATCGACTTCAAGTAAGTGACAGCCTGCGAAAAAGAAGATCAAGAGGTGCATGCGAATCACGTTCACGTAGGGCCGCATCATTCCGTCCCCCAATCCTTTTGAGCCTTTTTCCTTACGATTTATTTTGTCTACCGCGAGGTCAAAGGAAGGGATCTTGAAGGGAGCGACGAGATGCTCCCGTTCAACAATGAAAGCGGGAATGAGAAAGACCCCATAAGGAAACATGAGGTATTGAAATACCAATTGCCAAAGCAGCAGCGGGTTCACAAATGCAGCGCCAAAGCCGTCTATGTTGCTCAAAAGAGCTATCTCGCCGACCACCCAACCAGCGCCGGGTCCGACTTGACGTCGACGAAACTAATCAAGTATCTTCCAGGAAATTTCACAGCGATGCCGTCAGCACAATCTCTCGAAGATGAAGACCTAACTCTCTCCTTCACCGAAATCCCCCCCTTCTTCAAATTGGGAACCACTCGATACGCCCCCTCCACGACAAGAGCTGACGGACTGTGGGATGTAGGCGGACTCTAAGAAAGGCGGTTACGACGGAGCCAGCACCTTCAGGGCCTCAAGTTGATCTGCAGTCCACTGGTCATCGCGACCCAATTCAGTCGCCATCATTTTGGCGACTGCAGGAGCCACTTTCAGCGTAGCAGCCTCATCTAAAAAGGTAGCTCTCAGGCGCCGACTCATCACATCCGTGAGCGTCATCGCCATTTCCTCCCGCACCGTCACCTCGGCATCCGCCATCGAGTATGGCAACTCTGCATCCAATGCAGCACCGCTGCCACCCGGCAAAGCGTCGTCCAAACGCAAATGGTGAGTCACACAGGCCGACTGTTTCAATTCAGCAAGATCGGCAGCGCGATCAACCGCATCCTCTGCCATTTGCCGGTAGGTCGTCCACTTACCACCGCCGACGGTAAGCAACCCTGACTCACTTACAAAAATACTGTGACTTCGGGACAGCTTAGAAGTGCTTCCCAGATCTCCCGAAGGTTTCACGAGCGGTCGCAGTCCCGCAAAGGTCGCCTTTATATCATCATGACGGGGCTTTTCGCTCAAATAGCGTCCGGCATGATCGATCAAGTAGTCGATCTCCGCCTCGAGCGGTTTTGGATTTAACTCGACCGGAACGCCACCCGTATCAGTGGTCCCCAGCAACATTCGATTGTACCACGGAATTGCGAAAAGAACGCGACCGTCATCCGTCTTTGGGATCATCACACCTGTCTGTCCTCCTAGAAATTTCTGATCGAGAACAATGTGAATTCCCTGGCTCGGGGCAATCACCGCGGAAACGTCCGGATCATCAAGCCGTCGGATCGAATCCGAAAATGCTCCCGTCGCATTGATGACGACCTTTCCTGAAATCGTGTACTCGCCTCCATCGATCTGATCCTGCGCGACGAGACCAGTAATCTTATCACCCGATTTGGTAAGACGGGAAACTTTCACGTGGTTGAGAACGCAAGCACCAGCCGCGACCGCCGTCTTAGCCATCGCGATCGCGAGCCTCGCATCATCGAACTGTCCGTCCCAATAGAAAGTGCTCCCGTAGAGCCCTTCTTCTCTCAAATTGGAAATCCTCGAAAGCGTCTCCGGCGAAGAAAGATGCTCCGTCGCCCCCACCCCCAGGTCGCCAGCAAGAAGATCGTAAAGGGTTAATCCGCTTCCATACAAAAATTGCTCATACCAACGGTAAGCGGGAACCACAAATGAGAGTGGCTTCACCAGATTCGGCGCGTTGCGCAAAAGATGACCACGCTCCCGAAGCGATTCCCTTACGAGGCTCACTTCGCCTGATCGCAAATAACGGACACCACCGTGAATGAGCTTCGTGCTTTTTGAAGAGGTCCCTTCCGCAAAGTCCGCCTGCTCCAGTAAAACCGTGCGATATCCCCTGCTCGCTGCATCAACCGCAATGCCCAGACCGGTGGCTCCACCGCCGACAATCACGACGTCCCATTTTTCAGAAGTATCATCGAGTTGGGAAAGGAGTTCTGGCCGATTCATGCAACACACTATTCCGACGTTGATTCACAAAGCAAGTATCGGCTTCCCATTGATCAATACCCGCCCGACTGCTCCGCCGCGTCTTTATCGATCAGCCTCTTCAACCAGCTAAGGTCCAGGCGAATCGCACTGGAATATTTCCTCGCCGGCTTTCCCATCGACCTCGTTGAAAAAGTGGCCGCAAAATTGACCGCCACCAACCGACCGTCCTTGTCCACGGCGGGTCCTCCGCTATTCCCATGAAATATAGGCGCAGAGTGCCTCACAATTTGAAATGGATTCCCCGCACTTGCCGACGGCCCAACCTCTTGAATCGCCCCTCCGGATAAGACCGTTTTAAAACAGTAGTTGGACGCCTCTTCATTCTGACTGGACCCCGAACACATCAGGATATTCCCTTTTGCAAAGCGATCTGCCCATACAAACACTTCGCTGAGCGGCACAGGAACGTGAACAATCGCAAAATCCGAATCCTCCGTGGAAGGCTTGCCCATATAAACGATTCGAGCTTTCTTTACCTCCATCACCCCCGCACTGTGAAAAACCAATCGAAGCATGTCAGGGTGATCGGCGACGCAATGAGCCGTCGTAACAAATTAACCTCTCGCATCCACTGCCGCAGCAACGCCGTAAGACACCCCGTCCGATGACGTTGCAGTGCCTTGAAAAGTGGACTCATCCGCCTGAGAACTCTCCGAAAGATCCACGCCGGAAAATAGAAAGGCAGTTCGTTTCAAGGCATGATCACTCAACGAGTCGTCCCCTACTCGTAAACTCTCAAACGGAACATAAGAAGCGCTGATTACCTCTTCAGAAAACGGCTGAGGCTGCACCGTTTTGCAACCAGTGCAGACAACAAGAGCGCAGACTGTCAAAAGTAAAAAACAAATAATCAACATCATGCCAGAATATCCTTCACGACATGCCCATGGACATCGGTAAGACGAAAATCCCTTCCCTGATACTTGTAGGTGAGCTTCGTATGATCCAATCCTAACTGATACAAAATCGTCGCCTGAAGATCGTGCACATGGACACCATTTTCGACAACATTAAACCCGAGCTCATCAGTCGCGCCATACTCAATCCCCGGCTTAATTCCGCCGCCGGCCATCCACATCGTGAACGCCTGGGGATGATGATCACGCCCCAGGCTCCGCCCGAGCGCGGCGCTCGCCTCGACCATCGGGGTGCGCCCGAACTCTCCGCCCCAGACGACCAACGTATCCTCCAAAAGCCCACGCATTTTCAGATCTTTCACCAACGCTGCCGCCGCCTGATCAACCAACTTCGCCTGAGACGTCACGCCCTGCTCCACCTTCGAATGGTGATCCCATCCCGCATGATAAACCTGAACAAAACGGCTCCCCCGCTCCGCAAGACGACGTGCCATCAGGCAATTGTTCGCAAAGCCTGCCTTCGGGTCGCCCGGTTTGGCCCCATAGAGGTCGAGGGTCGCCTGAGACTCTCCTTTTAAATCCATTAGCTCGGGCGCCGCCGCCTGCATCCGCCATGCCATTTCGTAGGCATCAATACGAGTCTGAATCTCAGGATCACCAACCGCAGAGAGCTCCCGCTCGTTCATACTGCGGATCAGATCGAGAGAATCACGCTGAGCCCTGTTATCAACCCCTGTTGGATTCGATACATGCAAAATAGCATCACCTGACTCGCGAAACGGCACCCCCGCATGACTCCCCGGAAGGAACCCCGAACTCCACATCGAAGCACCGCCACTCAAATTACCTCCACTCTTCAAGACGACAAAGGAAGGCAGATCATCAGCATCACTCCCGATGCCGTAACTAAGCCACGATCCCATCGCCGGCCGTCCCGGCAAAGGATGCCCCGTGTTCACAAAAATCTGTGCCGGCGCATGATTGAACTGGCTCGTGTTCATCGACTTCACCACCGCGATCTCATCAGCGATCGACGCGAGATGAGGAAGTCGATCGGACAACTCCATACCCGACTGCCCATGTCTCGCAAAAGGAAATCTCGGAGCAAGAACTGCGGCATCCGGTTGAATAAACGCATAGCGCTGTCCGGCTATAACCGAAGGAGGAATCGGCTTACCATCGAGTTCGCGAAGCTTCGGCTTGTTATCGAACAGTTCGAGCTGACTCGGCGCCCCTGCCATGAACATATAAATGACCCGTTTTGCATTCGGCGTGGGTATTCTCAAAACCTCAGGCGATTTCGGATACCAATCCGAGCAGCCGGCGAATCAGCCACTGCTCGATTGGCTCGCGGTGGATTTTGTAGAACGTGGCATGTCGATGAAGTCATTGCATCGCCTCATTGTCACGAGCGATGCCTATCAACGCTCCAGTGCTACGAATTCCATTTCACTGGAAAAGGATCCTGAGAATCGACTGCTCGCGCGCGGCCCGAGGTTTCGACTGACCGGTGAGATGCTGAGAGACGGAGCGTTGCAATCGGCCGGGCTTTTGTCTGATAAGAGAGGAGGCCCCGGCGTATATCCTCCGCAGCCGGACAGTGTCTTCGATCTTGCCTACGGCAGTGGAAAGTGGGTCCCTTCCACGGGAGAGAATCGCTATCGCCGGAGTCTCTATACCTTCACGAAAAGGACTGCCCCTTTCGCGGCGTATTTGGCGTTCGACGGCCCCACGGGCGAAAGCTGCATTCCGAGGCGGGATCGCAGTAACACGCCGCTTCAGGCGCTCACGCTGCTGAACGATGAAATGTTTGCCGAAGCGGCGGAGAAGTTGGCCAACCTAACCCTATCAGGTGATGGACCCAATAGGGGTAAATTGACAACCAAACAGGGTGCGATTAAGGACCCAACAGGGTTGCACGCGCC